>JAYVJN010000287.1:0-13387 GCA_043769325.1 Acidobacteriota bacterium | reverse complement strand
TGATTTCCATCACAGACCTAATCTTTTCGCCTTCTACCGTGCCTTCGCCCGTTATTTTTCGTAAGAGACCTGTCTTTAAGTCAATTTCACTGGTGATGTAAACAGCTTCGGGAAAACCTTCGAGCTTATCCCGGAAAGACTTACTGACTTTGAAAACCATTTCTTCCGACCACGAATCCTGCCGTTCGATGATTTTAGTCGAAAAGTCAAAAAACGGGTAAGACATCCCCAGCCCTTTGACGGTAAAAAGATAATCGGCCTGATACGGTTCAAACAGACGGGGCATATAATCTTGGCCGTTGTAGATTGTGTATGCGGGAGAGTTAGCCGCAGTTTGGGCAAAAACGCCGACGCTGAACAAGACGGTGAACAGAAATAACAGAGATTTTCGCATAGTAGCACCTCACTAAATTGAAATTTCAGGTTGGAGAGAGACGCTAAAGCGTTAGCCCTAACTTATACCCAAAGACGGGGCGGAAAACCAATTGTTAGCCGCGCCGGTAAAAAAAATAAGCAATTTTAGCAGCGCAAAGGCTACCAACGCGCTAGGGCTTATTCAAAGTAAGGTTAGAACATCTCCTGTTATCAATTATCAACTATCAATTATCATCTATTATGGCTAAACCGGCGTTGTGACCGTCATAATTGATAGTTGATAGTTGATAATTGATAACCACAGCCGGCGTTAGGTTGGGGTCAATTTCTCAAGCAAGGCAGCCTGTTGTTATTTTCCTACTTTGAATAAGCCTTAACCAACGCGCTATAATTCATTTGCCAACTTCCACTATGTTGCACTCACCCGCTAGATTTTCCGCGCACCCGCTCTTTTGGCTGGCTTTGGCCCTGAGTGCGGGCATCGTTGCGGCCCCGTCTTTACCAACCTCTGTACCCCTGAATTTACTTCTCTGCGCACTGTTTACGGGCGCAGGTTTGTTGGCCTTTTGGCGCGGGCAAGATGTTGCGGCGGTTGGGCTTTTGGGGTTGGCATTCGTAGGGGCCGGCGCGACGCTGGCGATTTTGGAAAAGCGCAACGAAACGAACACGAACCGCGTGCGGCGTTTGTATGAGACAGGCGTTGTGCCGGACGGCGCGGCGGTGGAATTGCGGGGCGTGCTGACTGACGCGCCGGAAACCGCGCCGGATGGAATCTATTTACTGCTGCGCGTGGAATCTTTGCGTTTCCAAGAAACCGAACACGCGACGGGCGGTTTTGTCGCCCTGTTCGCGCCCGTGCGCGACGCGGAACAACGCGCCGGTTACGCTGGCTTGGCCTTGCGTTACGGGGCGCGGGTGCGCGTCGCAGTGCGTTTGGACTACGCCGAACAGTATCGCAACCCCGGCGTTGTGCCGCGCACCGAATACCTCGAACAACGCGGCTACGACGCTTTCGCCACTATCAAAAAGCCTCTGCTGATGGAGCGTTTGGGCGATGCCCCGACATTCGCGCCGTTGGCCTGGCTCGCTAATTGGCGGCAACGCCTGGCCGACGCCATGACGCGCACCTTCGACACCGAAACGGCGGGCGTCTTGCAAGCCTCACTTTTGGGTTTGCGGCACGGTTTGTCAAAAAGCGCGGCGGGGCGTTTCCGCGAGGGCGGCACGTTTCACGTTTTGGTTATAAGCGGTTTGCACATCACATTTATCGGTTTCCTGGCGCGTTGGTTGGCAACAAAATTCACGCGCCGGCGCGACGCCCAATTTGCCGTTGCCGCCGCCGTAATTTGGGCTTACTCGTTGATGGTCGGGGCCGAGGCGTCGGTGGTGCGCGCCGCGCTGATGTTTACGGTGGCGACGCTTGCGCTAACCTTACACCGCCGCGCAAACACACTTAATTCATTGGGCGGCGCGGCTTTGGCGTTGCTCGTGTGGCGTCCGGCAGAATTGTTTGACCCATCGTTTCAACTCACCTTTCTTGCAGTTTTCGCCATCGTCGCGTTGGCCTGGCCCGTCTGGGAGAAATTATCTGCGGTAGGCCGCTGGCGTCCGACTTACGCCACGCCCACACCGCCACGCGCCGTTTGGTGGCGCGCGCTCGGCGAAATTCTCTTTTGGAGCGAACGCGCCTGGCAACTGGAACAATCCCGCGCCGCTTTTGGTTGCCGCCTATACAAAACGCCCTGGGCCGCACGGTTAGAAAAGTGGCGGGCTCAAGCGGCTTTGCGTTGGGTGGTTGGCGCAGTTTGGGTTTCGGCGTGTGTGCAAATCGTGATGCTGCCTTTGGCGGTTATCTACTTTCACCGCGTTTCGTGGGCCTCGTTGATTCTGAACATTTTCGTCAGCGCGTTGATGGCAGCGTTATCGTTCGTCGCGCTGGTGGCGTTGGCGTTGGCGCAATTGAGCGCAACGCTGGCTGCGCCTTTCGTCAAACTGGCGCAACTGTTGAACTGGCTGATGATACATAGCGTTGACCCATTTGCGGCGGCGGGCGTGGCTTCGTGGCGCGTGCCAGAATATGACGGCTGGAAAACAGTAATTTACGCGCTCTATTTTGCGCTGGTTAGCGCATTGGCGGCGTGGGCGTGGCGTTGGAATCCGTTTAAGTTGAAGGTTGAGATTTCAGACCTGCGACGGCAAAGACTAGGGAAATGGTCGTTGGCGACATTGGCTTTGTTATTTGTTGTCATCATTTTACATCCGTTCAGCGCACAATCTGACGGGCGTTTGCACATCTGTTTTCTTGATGTGGGGCAAGGCGACGCCACGCTTCTGGTGATGCCCGATGGCGCGACGGTTTTAGTGGACGGCGGTGGAAAAATTACTTTTGGCGCGAAACCTAAAGACCAAACTGCTGAACCGGACGAGACTTTCGTGCGCGACACGCGGGGCATCGGCGAGGCGGTTGTTTCGGAGTATTTATGGCAACGCGGTTTGGGCGAAGTGGACTATATTCTAGCGACGCACGCCGACGCCGACCACATCGAGGGCCTTAACGACGTGGCGCGTAATTTCACTATCCGCGCCGCTTTAGCGGGCCGCACACCATCAGAAGATGCTGAATTTGCGCAGCTTGCGCGCACCATACACGAGCGTGGCGTGGCGTTGAAAACCATCGGGCGCGGCGAAACTCTGCGTTTTGGCGAAGTCGTTATTGAAACGCTCTGGCCCATTTCCACCAACGACGTGAACGCGCCTTCGGCCAATAACGACTCCGTCGTGTGGCGCGTGCGCTACGGCAAGCGCGCATTTTTGTTGACCGGCGACATTGAGAAAGAAGCGGAAGCCGCGCTCACGCAACAACCGGAAACCCTTCGCGCAGACATAGTTAAAGTCCCGCATCACGGCAGCCGCACCTCTTCCACGCCGGCCTTTGTCAAGGCCACACGGCCCGCCTACGCCGTCGCTTCCGTCGGGCTAAACTCGCGTTTCGGCCACCCGCACCCCGAAATTGCCGAGCGTTGGCGCAACGCCGGCGCGCAATTTTTCATCACCGGACAAAAAGGCTTAATTGATTTCAGCACTGACGGACGCGACCTGCGCCTGGAAACTTTCGCGCCTTGAGCAAAAAGAGAAAGCGGCGAGGAAACGCCAGACCATCTCTCCCTCACTCCCCACTCCCCCACTTGCTGCGGGCTAGGCGTCGTCACACGACTGCGGGGTTTCGCCGGAGATGATTTGCGTGACCTCCGCGCTGTTTTCTTTGTAGGTGTTAAGTTTATGAAGCGGCGGACAATAGACGTGCAGGGTGACAAGTTTTTGTCCGCTATGCTGGCAATTATAGAGGCTGTGAATGTCGGGCGCGTCCGCGCCGGTGACTGCGCCAGGCTGCCACTTGGCCTCTTCAGTGCGGCGCAGCACACCCTCGGCGTCATGCGCAAAAAGCGTTTCGCTCAACTCGCCTTCCAACACGCGCACAACGCCGAACGCGCCGTTGTGGTCATGTATAACCGTGCAATGGCGCGGTTCCCAACACAAAATCAGCACTTCCAGCAAATCGGTTTTCAACACACGGTTGCGGGCATATGTGCCTTCACGAAAGCGTCGGTAATCGCAAACATCTTCCGCCGTGATACTGGCGTTAGCAACCCATTCATTGACCTCTGACAGCGTCGGGGCCTGGCCCAAAGACGCTAAATGGTCGGCTAGTTGTGAAAAACTTAACCGACAACCAGGCTCATCGGCTAGACGCATTGGCGTTGACATAAATTGTGGTCTCCAACGGGCCGGATGGCCCTGAGAAATTATGTGGTTACACTTCAAGAGAAAGAATTTCACGCAAAGGCGCAAAGACGCAAAGAGAACAAAGGAGTTGGCTTCATTGTCAGCATAATTCTTTTTCTTGAAAGATACAGGTTGATTTATAGCCCCGAAAAGCAACCTAAGTCAAGACCTTGCCTGACAAACGCTTCCACATCGGGTGTAATCAAAAGTGATGCGGCTCTGCCGCCTGATGTGCGGCGACGGCTATGCCTCGCCGGAAACCATGCTCTCTCAATAGTTTGGGGCTATGCCCCGTTTTCTGAACCAACCCTTCGGCAGACAGGACAGCACCCCGGCCCGACGGCGGCAGAGCCGCAAAGTCTCCTGGGGGCCACTTTTCCGGCGAGGCATAGCCGTCGCCTCACATCAGAGCGGCGCAGCCGCATACCAGCCCGCTTCACTTTTGATTACACCCCTTCCACATCTGACAACGTCCGGTTTATTTCACCCGTTGCACCTGTGAAAGCATAGCTAAACAAGCTATTTAGCTAGTTTTCAGAGACATTGCACCGTTCGTGTGCAAAGTGCTAGAAGTCTAAAAAATTCATAAACTTGTAACAACTAAAGAAGGCTTTTCCACAGAGTTTTCCACTACGCCTGTGGAAAACTCCGGTGTGCCGCTAACCTCTCAGAAATTCAAGTAATCAGTACCGACACGGCCCGAATCCATGAAACGCGCGAGCGAATCCAACATTTCGCGGCAGAGGCGTCGTTCGGCTTCGCCGCGCACGGCCAAAGCGTGCAAAGAGACCGCCAACGAGAGCAGTTCTTTGTGTTCCGGGGCCGAGCGCACGCCTTTTAGCCAGGCGCGTAAATCTTTGCCGGAGTTGTCTTTAGCTGCGACCATCCGGTGAAATAGGCTTTCCACAAGGTTGGCGGTTTCGTGCGCTTCGACGAGCGTAGCGATAGCGTCGGCGAAGTGAGCGGCCTGATCCATGTCTTGCGGCGTGAATGGTTCGTAAGGTGGATGGCCGGTGCGGTTGACAAATTCCAACACGCCGACGATTTGGTCATTGACGCGCAAAGGCGTAGCGAGAATCGTCGCGGTGGTGAACCCGACTTTCTTGTCAACTTCGTCGTAAAAAGTCTGCTCCTTGCCCACGTCCGCAACAACCATCGGCTGGCCGCTGGAAAAGACAAAACCGGCGATGCCTTTGCCCGGCGGCAGCTTTAGTTTCAACAGTTTATCCGCTACCGCACCGATGGCAACGAGGAATTTCAGGCCGCCCCGATTGCCATCGCGCACCAAGACCGAAGCCTCTTCTGAACCGACGGCTTGCGCGGCCAAACGCAAAAGGTTGGCAATCGAACTCTTGAGCGGCGAGGTCAGCGTTTCCGCGACATCAACCGCCGCCACCGCATGGCGTAGTTGCGTCTCGAAAGATGGTTCAAGGGGTATAGTCGGGGCAAGTTTTCGGGCCATAGAGTTTTACCTGTTGCAAGCGAAAAGCCGCGCTTATTATACACGCCCACCGCGCCGCCCGCCAGAAAACTTGGCGCAAAGAGCGAGACGTGATACAAACTAACTCACGAATGAGGAGTGAAAAGATGCGCGTTATTGGACAATTATTGTTAATCTTGGGGGTTATAAACGCTATGGCCTGGCAGGTTTGGGGACAAACAGAGAATACCGCAAAAGGGCGTTACCGCGTCTTTACCGCCGACGGTAAACCGTTGACACTTAACGACATAGCTGCACAGTTGGACAATGTGGAAGTCCTCTGTCTGGGCGAAAAGCACGACGACCCGGCGGCCCACGAAGTAGAAGCCGAACTTCTGCGGCTGGCGGTTGAGCGTTACACTACAAGTGCTAAACGGCCCGTCACGCTTTCGCTGGAAATGTTTGAACGCGATGTGCAAGTTGTCGTAGATGAATACCTCGCGGGCCTCATCAGCGAACGCCATTTCCTCTCAAGCAGCCGGCCCTGGGGCAATTACGCCACCGATTACAAGCCGCTCATCGAACTGGCCAAGGCCAACAAACTGCCCGTGTTAGCCGCTAACGCGCCGGGCCGTTACGTCAATATGGTCTCGCGTTTGGGCCGCGATTCGCTCGCTCAACTCACGCCGCAAGCCAAAGCGTGGCTGCCCAAGTTGCCCTTTCCGGCGGCGTCCAAGCCTTACGGCGACAAATTCAACGCGCTGATGGGCGGCGGCGTGCCAACCGCAGCCATGCCCGGCGCAGTTTCACACGGCAGCAGCGGCTTGCTCGACGCGCAAACTCTACGCGATGTGGCAATGGCCGAAGCTATCGCGGAACATCTCAAAAAACAGCCCAAAGCCTTTATTTTACAGGTAAACGGCAGTTTTCACAGCGAGGAAAAACTCGGTGTGCCGGAGCAAATCCAACACTATCGCCCCAAAACCAAAACGCTGGTTATAACCGTCATACCCGACAAGAGCTTCCCCAATTTCAACCCCGCGCTCGGTAAATTTGGCGATTTCGTCATCATCTCCGACCCAACTGGCCCGCGTTCAATGTAATCTATGCGCGATGGCGTGGCGGATGTTCGCCATCAAGGAGCAACAAACGGCGCAGACGCATCACGCCGGCCCGATTTAATTCCAGTTCTTCAATTGTGGCGCGGCCCGTCGGTGTCAACCCGATTAGGCGCAGACAGTCCGGCGTCCAAGCGAATTGTTCATTCCACAGATGTTGGCGCGGATGAAAAAGCGGCGCGAGTTGGCGCGTCAGCGAGTCTAGGGCGTGCGTTTTGTTGTATTTTGCCCCGTTACAGCCCTGGCAAGACAACGCCAGATTGTCTGCCAGGCTCAATCCACCGAGACTTTGCGGTTGAATGTGTTCAATTGAATGTCTTTGTGTCGCGCAAGATTCGGGGCAGAGGCAGTATTCGCAAAAGCCCTCGGCGCGTTGTCCGACCAAACGGCGTAACTGTTGAGGAATGCGTGGCTTAGTCATGCGAGACGGGTTTCAAGCCAAGCTGACGGATGAGCTTTTTAAGCGGTATATTACGCAAATGCGCCAACTCTATCAGACATTCCAGACGTTCGGCGTCGGCGTTTTCGCTGCTTGCGGTAAAGCGGCGCAATTCGTCCAATTCTTGGTGGTTAATAGCTTCCGCTTGCCGTTTTTTTATCAATTCGTCTAGCCGCGCCTGTGTTTCCGGCGGCAATTGTTGGTTGATACGCAGCAAAAGTTCTGCCTCGCGTTGCGCCAAGACGGGTGTTTCTTCGCGCGCTTTGAGCGCAAATAAACGAGCCACAAACTGCTGTAATTCCTGGCGCGGCATTTGCAACGCCGCGTTAAGCAATTGTTCGGATTCGATTTGCATGGTTGGCATAGCAGCTATGTTTCCTTTCACCATAGACATCATAAGCCAGTCGGCATGGTTTGGCGAATTATTCTGGCCTTCGCGCCTTTGCGTCTTTGCGTCTTTGCGTTAATTTCTTAACTGTATGCTGCATAAATTCTTCGCCTTTCTGCTGAGTTTCGCGCTATTCGCGCTTTCTTTACCCGTCCACGCGCAAATCGCGCTCAAACCGTTCCCGCGCCAGCCGTCGAAAGACGCTTTGAAGTGGGCCGATGGACAACTAAAAAAGATGTCGTTGGATGAGAAAATCGGGCAACTGATTTCGATTGGCTACAACGCCAAATTTCTCAACCAAGAGAGCGCGGATTTCCGCGAATTGCGCCGTAACATTACGGAAAACCATGTTGGTGGGGTGATACTTTTTCGCGGGCCGGTCTATGAATCGGCTTTATTAGTCAACCGTTTACAACAGATGGCGAAACTGCCTTTGCTTGTTTCGGCGGATTTGGAAGCGGGCGCGGGGATGCGTTTTGACGACACCATAAACTTCCCCTGGAACATGGCCGTCGCCGCCACCGGCAACCCCGATTTTGCCCGTCAACAAGGGGCAATCACGGCCCGCGAAGCCCGCGCTTTGGGCGTGCAACACATTTACGCGCCCGTCGCGGACGTGAACAACAACGCGGACAATCCGGTTATCAACGTCCGCAGCTACGGCGAAGACCCGCAGGACGTGGCGCGTTTTGTGAGCGCGTTTGTCGAGGGCGCGCAAGCCGCCGGCGCAATGGCGACGGCCAAGCATTTCCCCGGACACGGCGACACGGCGACAGACTCTCATCGCGGTTTGCCCATCATCAATGTTGACCGCAAACGCTTGGACAGCGTGGAGTTAGCTCCATTTCAGGCGAGCATCAACGCGGGCGTGGCCTCGGTCATGGTGGCGCACATCGGTCTGCCGCAGATTGACCCGACGGAGATAAAACCGCTCAAAGACGCCATCGGGCCGGTTGATGCGGCGGAGGGCGCGGAAATCAAATCCGACAAAGCCACGCTGCCAGCCACGCTTTCGCCCATCGTCAACGGCGAAATTCTGCGCCGCGACATGAAATTCAACGGCCTCATCGTCACCGATTCGTTGAGCATGAGCGGCCTGACCCTCTATTTTCACCAGGACGAGGCCGCAGTGCGGGCGGTCTTGGCCGGCGCGGATATGCTGTTAAAGCCGGCAGACGTGGATTTGGCGGTGCGCGGTTTGCGTGAAGCGGTAAAATCGGGCCGTCTCACCGTTGAGCGTATTGAACAATCGGCCCGCCGCATTCTCGCCGCCAAGTATGATTTAGGTTTAGCCAAACAGCGTCTGGTTGACCTCAACGCGATTGACCGCATCGTTTCCGCGCCCGATGCCGAAAAATTGGCCGACGAAATAGCGGGCCGCGCCATCACGCTCGTGCGCGACGAACAGAAGCTCGTGCCGTTGGCTAACAACAAGCGTATCTTTGTTTTAGCTATCACCAACGGCGATGACAGAAACTCTATTGTGCGTCCCTTTGCCGCGACTCTGGCCCGTGCGGGGCGACGTTTCGACATCGTGGTTTTAGACGAACGCGCCACGCCCGAAGAGTTGAGCGCGGCCCGCGCGCGCGCCGCCCGTGCCGACATCATCGTCGCCGCGTTGTACGGACGCACTCGCTCCGGCGCTGCCAACAGCGGCAGTTTGCCCGAATCCGGCGCGGCTCTTTTGCGTGAACTGCTGCAAGCCAAACGGCCCGTCGTCGGCGTCAGCTTCGGCAACCCTTATATTTTACAAGGCTTTACCGACTTGTCCACTTATCTCGTGGCCTACGGCGATATGCCCAGCCTGCAACGCGCCGCCGCCCAAGCCATCACGGGCCAGGCCGACATTACGGGCCGTCTGCCAATTTCCCTGCCAGGGCTTTATCCGCGCGGCACAGGGATTCAGTTGCGACGGTAAACCGGCAAATTCTAATCTCGCTTCTGTGCTAACACTTTGGCTTAGTTTGGGTTATACTGTCCGGTTCAATGCCGTCTGGCACCGGCAGCTTAATGGAGGAGATAACAAACTAAGTGAGTAAATTAGAACTAATCCCACTCGGCGGGGTCGGCGAGTTTGGGATGAATTGTATGGCCGTGCGCTATGAAGACGAGATGATTGTCATAGACGCGGGCATGGGCTTTCCCGAAGAATCGGCCTACGGCGTGGATATTTCGATTCCCGATTTCGAGTTTCTCGAACCCTACCGCGACTGTTTCACAACCCTTATCCTGACACACGGCCACGAAGACCACCTCGGCGCGTTGCCTTATCTGTTGAAAAGATTCAACGTACCCGTCTATCTTTCACATTTTACCGCCGGCCTTGCCGAACGCAAACTGGAAGAACACAACCTGCTCGACGAGGTGTTAATGCACCGTGTCGTGCCGCGCCAGGTGATAACCATAGGGCCTTTTGAGGTGGAGTTTATCCGCGCCTCGCATTCTTTGGTGGACTGTTTTTCGCTGGCGATTCGCACGCCCGTCGGCACGATTGTCCACACCGGCGATTACAAAATTGACGAAACGCCCGTCATCGGCGAACCGACGGACTTGGAGCGTCTGCGCGAATACGGCGACGACGGCGTGCTCGCGCTGCTCGGCGATTCGACCAATGCCACCGTGCCGGGCCGCACGCCTTCTGAACGCGCCGTCATTCCCGCGTTTGAAGAAATCTTCCGCGAAACTTCGGGCCGCATCATCGTTTCGACCTTTTCGTCCTCAATGCACCGCTTACAAATCGTCTTGGACACGGCCTATAAATTCGGGCGCAAGGTCTGCGTGCTTGGGCGTTCGATGCAGCGCAATGTGGAAATCGCCGACAATTTGGGCTTTCTCGACATCCCCGACGGCCTTTTCGTTAGCCTTAACGAAGCCAAAAAGATGCCCGACGACGACCTGGTTTTGCTCGTCACCGGCTCGCAAGGCGAAATGCGCGCCGCGCTCTGGCAGCTTTCCACGCAAGTTTACAAAGGTCTCACGATTCAACCCAACGACACGGTAATTTTGTCGGCGCGCATCATCCCCGGCAATGAGCGCAACATCTCGCGGCTCATCGGCCACATCTACAAACGCGGCGCGAATATCATCGAAGAAAAACGGCGGCTGATTCACGTCAGCGGCCACGCCGCGCAGGAAGACATCAAGATTATGACCGAGGCCCTGCGGCCTAAGTTCGTCGTCCCGATTCATGGCGAATACCGTATGCTCTTTCGCCATAAAGAGTTTGTTAAGAACCACATCGAAGGCTACAACGACCACAACGTCATCTTGATTGAAAACGGCGACGCGCTGGAACTCGACGGCGAACGCGCCTCCATCGCCATGCGCCACGATGTGGGCCGCACCTTTATAGACGACTCGGGCTACGATGAAATTGACGCCGACACGGTGCGCGAACGCAAGAAACTGGCCTTTGAAGGCGTCGTCTCGCTGGTCGTTACGCTTGACGCCGACACCGGCGAAATGGTCAACGACCCGACGGTTACAGCCAACGGCGTCAACGGCGTCAATGGCGCGTCGGGCCAATTCCTACGCGATTCGCAGCGCGTCGTCAGCGAAGCCTTTAACCGCGCCAAACCCGACGAACGCAAGGATATGGCCTGGCTCAAGGAAAGTTTCCGTGTCGAACTAAAACGCCACATCCAAAAAAACTGCGGCGGCGCACGGCCCGTGATTCTGCCGACAGTCGTACAGGTGTAGCTAAATAACACAAACATTTCTTGACCGGCTAGGGTGTCTTGGTGCACACTGCGGCTTTAGCAAACCCGTATTTTGCCAAAAAAGGAGCTTCACCATGAAAGTATTTGTCGTGTGCGCTTTTGCTTTGTTTTCCACTCTCCAATTTCAAGCCCAGAATACTGTTCCCGCGCCTGATAAGCCGGGTAGCCAAGCCCTGAAACAAGCAAAGGCAACTACTACCATAGACGCCGATGAAATGTCAGACTTAGTAGTGTTAGAAACAACTATAGCTAGCAATGGCACTTCCTCCCCTAACTCTAACCCTATTTATAGATCTGGCAATAGCGCGGCTATTACAGTAGTTCGACCACCTCTTCGCGCTGATCCAGGTGGTGGACCTGGCCCTCCGGCTCAACCGGCTACCACCGGCACATATATTCCAGGAGGGGCAGTGGGAACCTATAATGCCTCGCCAATTTACAAAGTCACTTTTAATGTAAAACTACAAAACCAGGGTGACAAAGCCATCAAGTCACTCAAATTCTACTGTGTTGTCGGGGCTATAAAAGACCATAAAGAGCTGAAGCGCTTTAAGTTCAAGAAAAAACGAGCCATTGCTACGGGCGAAACAATAGAATTACTTGTGACAGGGGAAATGTCGAATCCGCTTTATCTGCCGCCTTCTTACTATGTTCAAACTGTTATTACTGAAGTAACTTACGGTAAAGATGCGCCGTCGCGTCCGTCTGAAGGCAAAAAACCTTAAAGTTTTGCGGCCTGATGAAATCTGCCTGGGTTTGCGATGCTATTGTAATGATGCCGATTACCGAAATTCGCTGCCGCGCTTGAGCGTCTAACCCACCCGCTACCGCAGATGGTACTGCCTTGTACCCGTCCGCTACCGCAGGTGGTACTGCCTTGTGCGCGCCCGTTACCGCAGCATTAAATTTATGGACGCTACCGAATTACTGCGCCGCGCTCAGGTCGTGGTCGCGCAGTATATCTTTTCGCTGCGCCTCTGTGTTAAACCCGCTTTGATGTAAATATGGCACAAACTCGCCAACCACAACTCGTTTTGGCCTCGGCCAGCCCGCGCCGCGCCGAGATTTTACAGGCTGTCGGCTGGCCTTTCACCATACAACCCGCCGATTTGGACGAAACGCGGCTGGCGCACGAAAACGCTGTCGAATATGTCGAACGCTTGGCGCGGGAAAAAGCGTCGGCGGTGGCGCAACGAATTGCTTCGGGGCTGGTTTTAGGCGCAGATACGGTTGTTGTTTTAGAGGACGAGATTTTAGGTAAACCAACCGACGAAGCCGATGCGCGGCGGATGTTGAGCGCACTGAGCGGGCGTTGGCACGAAGTTGTGACGGGTATCGCGTTGGTTCAGGCGGGCGGCGCGGTGCAAGCCGTCGCGCACGAACGCACGCGGGTAAACTTTAACGCGCTGACCACAGAAGAGATCGCCTGGTATGCCGCCACAGGCGAACCTCTGGACAAAGCCGGCGCGTATGCCGTGCAAGGTCGCGCCGCGCTTTTTATCAAAGGTTTGGAAGGCGATTATTGGAACGTGATGGGCTTGCCGGTGGGTTTGCTTTACCGTTTGTTGAAACGGTAAAAGGGTTTTCGGCATCTCTCTTCACACGCCATTTTTTATTCCTTCCGCCTTTGCGTGAGGCTTTTTGTTTGGTAAATTGTTGTCTCTACGCCGCGAGACGATTAATGACTAACAGTTTTAACCGCAAAGACCTGCTGGGCATCCGCGATTTGACCCGCGAGGAGATAGAGCATCTGCTCGCCACCGCCGAGACTTTCCGCGAAGTTTCCCAACGCGAAATCAAGAAAGTCCCCACGCTGCGGGGGCGCACCGTTATCAACCTCTTTTTCGAGCCTTCCACGCGCACGCGCACCTCGTTTGAGATTGCCGCCAAGCGTCTTTCGGCGGACGCGGTGAATATCAGCGTTTCGAGTTCAAGCGTCTCCAAAGGCGAGACTTTGTTGGACACGGCGCGGAATCTGGAAGCGATGTCACCGGATTGCATTGTGATACGCCATCCTTCGGCGGGCGTGCCGCAACAGATGGCGCGGGTCTGTCGGGCGGGCGTCGTCAACGCCGGCGACGGCGCGCACGAACACCCCACGCAAGCCCTCCTCGACGCGCTCACCATTCAAGACCACAAAGGCGG
>JAYVJN010000286.1:0-3299 GCA_043769325.1 Acidobacteriota bacterium | reverse complement strand
AACGATTTGAAATGGGCGAACCACACGCTCAGACGCGCGGGCCGGTAGCTGTAAACGCGAAAGACGTTTGGCACAAAGCCCAGCTTTTCGCGGGCCTTGCTGAAAAGTTTCCGCAAACCTTCCGGCAAATCATTCTCCGGCGGCACGGGAAACCAGCTAATTTGTTCTTCCAGTTGCGGTTCGGTCATAATCCTATGCGGCGGCATACTCGGTAAATTGACGCAGAAACGCCGATTTGAAACCAAGCACAATATGGCTTTTTGTCACTCCGGCGTCTTCCAATGCGCCCGCGATGCCGTCCTCGGTGTGGTCTTCCTGAATCCAAATCTTGCCGTTGATGATGTCTAAGTGCAGCACCACATTATGCACGCGCCGAGTATTGCGCCAGCCGATATTCAGCAATAAGTAGCGGTCATGCTCACGGTCAAAAACCAATTCGGCTTGGGTCGCACGTTTCAGAGAGTTCAGCAGCGCGGCGTAATCACCCAGCACCTGTTCAACGATAGCCCGGTAGTTTGTCACTTCATCCATGACACAATCTCCTCCTTCTCCGGGTCAAAGCCTATTACTTTTAGCTGCGCGTTGGCAAATAATTTACTGCCTCTGGGCTGTTCAAATAAACGATGCGCGATTTCGTCCGGCATAGCTAAATATAAAACGCGCTCCGGGTCTTGTTCTTCAAGCGCGGTGCGATACATAAGAACCTGCCCGACGGCTTGTTGGAGGTCTCGCGTTTCAGATTTGTTGACAAAACTTTTGACCTCAACAGCAATTTTCTCCGTGTCCTTTTGTGCCGCCAGCACTCTTTCGGCCCCTAAATCTATGAAGATATTGTCCACATCCCATTCCAAAGTGTAAGGGTCGTTCGTTATTGTCCAGCCATCTTTGATGAGCGCATTTTTCGCGGCGTCGTGCAATAAGTCTTTTGCAGGCATGATGTTAGTTGTTCTTGTTGCTGCTTCTGCCGACTGCTGCCAGCTATTTCTTGCGCCCAAGGGTATTTCCCGTGAATTTATCGGGGTCGCGGGTCAGATAGACGGAATAGCTGAATAAATCGCTGCGGTAGAGCGTGTGGACGTATTCGACGGGTTTGCCGTCCATCGCGTAAACCGTTCGTTCGATTGATAATAGCGGCGCGCCGATGCGCACATCCAAGAGATTGGCGACAAACGGGTCGGCGAGTTCGGCCTTGACTTGTTGGCGGGCGTCGCGCAGTTGATAACCCAGCCGCGTTTCGATGGTTTGCAGCAACGCGCCGGAGTTCAATTCTTCGCGGGTCAACCGCGCCCCGATTTCGGCGGGGAGGTAGTTGACCAGAAAACTATATGGTTTGCCGTCGCGCAGACGCACGCGCTTGAGGCGGTAAACGGGTTCGCCCACTTTGATTTGCAGCAATTCGGCCTCGTGCGTGTCAGCTTCGACGCGGTTCATCTCCAGCGTTTTGACCGGCGTATCCAAACCCATGTCAATCAATTCATCAAGTGAGCCGGTGAGGTGCGTGGTGCCTTCAAAGTGGCGTTTGCGGGTTTTGCGTTCGGCGATGAACGTGCCGCGACCTTGCCGCCGTTCGATTAAACCATCAGCCGCCAACGCCCCCAACGCTTGCCTGACCGTAATGCGCGAAACCTGGTATTCCTCAATAAAATCGCTCTCAGTGGGCAACCTGTCGCCGGGCGAAAACTTGCCGGAATTGATTTTCTCGCGCAACAGATTCTCCAACTGGTAATACAGAGGGACTTGGCGATTGACGAAGATGGATTTTGGTTTAGGCATAACGGAAATGATGAATGATGAATGCAGAACGATGAACGGTTTTGATTCATCACTCATCGTTCTGCACTCATCATTTAATGCTTGTGCGTGTATTTGTGCCCGTGTTCGTCCGTGTGTTCGTGCGCGTCGTGAATGTGGCTGTGGATGCGTTCGGGCGCGTAATCGGGTGATAGCGTTTCTCCGGGATACTCAAAATCAATGTGGTTGTGGTCGCGTGACCAGAGCCATTTGTGCAGCTCGGGCTTCTCACGAATCAGTCGGGCGGCGGCGCGGTCAGCGTTTTCTTCGGGCGTGGAATAAGGGTTCCAGTGAAAATGGTTGTGCAAATCGCCGTCGGTGCGCCCGAAAGCCAGGATGCCCAAATCGCTGGCAAACGCGCCGTGATTGATGTAGGCCGGACGCCAGAAATAACCGCCCGTCGGCAAGTTGCCAAATTGCATCATCCAACTCGTGCCGTAGATGTGATACGCCTCTTCCGCGCAGTCGTGATACGAAATATTGTCTTGCCAAAAGCCGGGCACCATGCAGTACAAGAAAGACATGGCGTGCGTTTTTTCATCGTAACGCAATACTTTCAACAGACAGCCCGGCGCGGTGGCGGGCATCAGCGTCGGCGTCATCCAGGGCATATCGTCGTAAGAGGCTACTTGAATTAAACGGTCACGCTCGGCCCCGTCAACATCCTGGTCGGATTCTGCTGTATTTGGCTCGCAGTGGTTATACATCAACAACGCCAGGCAGCCTTGTTGGGTGGAAATCGCCGGCATTGCCACGCCCGCCGGCGCAAACGCATAATAACCCGGGCCGCAATTCTTGTCGCCAATCTGCATCCGGCCTTCCATAATCAGAAATTCGTATTCGGAATAACTGACCGAAGGCGCGGCAGAATAGCCCCCGTCAAACTGCACGGTCATCGTGCACGCGCCGTTATCCGGGTCTAAACTCAACATCTTATAGTTCATGCCGGACGCAAAGCCCGGCAACGTCATCCGCTTAAAAGATACATCGCGGTCAACAAATGGTTCAATATGCGGTCTCGCCATAATCCTCCGTGAATCGTAAACCGTAAATCGTGAATCGTTGAGGACAAGTAATTCTTGTCACGATTCACCGTTTACGGTTCACGTCTAAAAAACAACCTTATATTCGCGTTTCGGGTAAATCTCTGCGGGCTTGATTTTACGCAGCATCGAGGAATGGATGTTAAAGCCGCGCCGTTGGATGCGTTCATGGAAAGCGCCAATCCATTCGTCGCGTTGCGCCGCCATCGCCACATTCATTTCGTGGGCGATTTTGGCGTAAAGTTCGCGTTGGTCTTGCGCCTCCTGGTCAAGCCACGCCTGCACTTCCGGCGCGCGTGGCGGGCGGGGAATTAACTTCAAACCTGAAAAAGTCATCACTCTCTCCTGACTGTAATGTTTGTTACATTGGTTATAACTTTATACCCAATTTTCGAGTTTGTAAACCCGCACCGCATTTTCAACCAAAAGTTTTCTTTTCGGGCCTTCGCGCAGTTCAAGGGCTTC
>JAYVJN010000285.1:0-5540 GCA_043769325.1 Acidobacteriota bacterium | reverse complement strand
CTGAGATTATTGCTGAGGAGGCGATTAGAGTATGATTCACGTTCGTTATGAAGGCCGCTCATTCGATGTCAACGAAGCGCGGGTAAACGCCCACGCCGGTCTGCCGGACGCCAAAATTAAGGAACAGCTTGCGCGTCATTTGGACGTAGTCTGCCAGCGTTTCGACAACTACGTCGTTGACCGCACGCCCAACGGCGACCTCGTGATTCGACCCGAAGCCGTATATGGCTAGATTTAGCGTGAATCGTAAACCGTGAACCGTTTGTCTATCCGAGTCACGGTTTACGATTTACAGTCTTTGAGTTCCCGCGCCCTAACGCGCGAAGCATACACACTATAGGTAACCAGCGTGTCGCAGGTTCGATTCCTTGCCGGGGCAATTTCACTTGCTGCCCTGTAGCTCAGTTGGTAGAGCAGCTGGATGTGAAGCATGGCTTTACGGACTTGCGCGGGAACTCAATATTTACTACGCAGTTATTTGAAACTCATAATATTTCCCGCGCCCTAACCGCGAGAAGCCTACACACAATCCACTCGTAATGGGAAGGTTGCGGGTTCGATTCCCGCCAAGGGCTTTCAGCTTGCGCCCTTGTAGCTCAAAGGTAGAGCGTCTAGTGAAAAAAAACGCTTTTTCGACTTGCGCGGGATTACAAAATGCGGATTGGATTGATAAAGAGGGTTTTCAAATCCGCATTCCGCATTCTAAAATCCACAATCGGTTCGGCGCGTGCCCTAACAGGAGAAGCCTACATACTGGAAAGACGATTAAAACTCGTTAGTGGTTCAAATCCATATGCCTCCATTTCACTTGCGGGGGCGATAAACAAAACAGCTTTTCGGACTTGCACGCGCCAAACATATACTCTCAAATTGAGATTTTTTCTTTAATATTCTTTTGCCCTAAAACTTGTTATGGAAAATGAATTTGACATTGAAAAGAGTAAAGCATTTGCAACCGCCCACTTTCAAGGTGCTCAAGTTGTCTTTCAATATATGAAAGACCGATACCCATTGATTCAAGCAGTAATAATCAAGCCTGAGACTGGTCATAGAGAGGCTTCGTTACGAGGGCTTTGGATGCGTGCTTATGCTTGGCTACAAACAATAACAAAGTTGAATGACCCATTGGATTATCAAGCCATTTCAGCGGGAAATCGAGCCCTTCTTGAAATTACAGTCGATTTAATTTTGCTTCATCATGACAAAACAAATGAGGCTGGCTGGAAAATGTTTCAGTGGAAGAACTCGGAAAAGATGAAGGCCGCTGAACAGATACTAAATTTCTTTAATGAAATCGGGGTTAGTGTTCCAGACCAATATGAAGCTCAAGAGATATTTTGCCGAAACGAAAAACATATTATTGATAATGCTAGAGTAGCTCTTTGGCCTAACAAGAAAAACCCTGGCAAGCCAGTTCACCCAGACCGATGGACGGGTAGTAGCAATTTATTTCCTGACATCGAAAAAGCTGACCAGCTATTTAGCCCCGCAATTAAGAATGAAATTGGCTCAACACTCGTTGAGTATTATCGAACAGAATACCGCAAGATGAATTGGCATATTCATTCTGGGGTTGCCAGTTTCTGGAATATGCCACCTGAATTCTTTAATATGGCCTCTGGTTTCGGGTTCAAGTGGTGTGCTGATTTCGCTATGCTATGCACTAAAATTATTTTGAATGATTTTGGCTTCGACATAGCTATTGATGGTCTAAAACAGGAGTGGGATAGTATTAAGGCCCAACGTGATCTTCTCTATTGCCAGGCAAGAGGGCTTATACCAGAGTGACCAAATATCATTTGTTAGTTTTCGTATTTTCCCGTCACCTGACGGCCTGAACTTATATACTCACGTTACGCAGAGAGTAAATTTTTAGCCCGCTTCAGCGGGGTTGCCCGCCAGGGCACTTAGGCCAGCCGTTTGACGGCTGGTAACGGAGGGCAATAATTACCAGAGGGCGTTTCAACGTCCTTCCTTTTCGGCTTTAGCCTTTGTTTGGAGGCGGTTACGGCTCAAGCCGCCGGAGAAAAGCCCGTTGAAACGGGCTGAATAATTGCGGCTTGCCACCAACCAGCCGTAAAACGACTGGCCTAAGTGCCGCCGTTGGCGGAAAGCCGTGTGAACACGGCTGGCAGAACGCCGCCGCGTAACATGAGTTACATACTCGCTCAATTGGAAAGAGCGTTCGTCTGCAAAACGAAACGTCGCGGGTTCGATTCCCGCGTATGTCACGACAGTTCCGGCGACTTTGACGGGAATCTCATATTGGTTTATAAGGAGAATCACCCGCGCCCTAATGCGTTGAGCGTACATACTACTAAGCCCGGTGGCTGGATTTATTCAACCGCCATTGTAAATGAAAGCTCATCCGACTTGCGCGGGACAATATATTAAGTTCAAAGATAAAGGTTCAAGGTTCCAGGTTTGCCACCTGGAACCTTGAACCTTTATCTTTGAACCTAGAACTTGGAGGCTAAAGCCATGCACGACAACGAGAAAGATTTGCGTCTGGACATTTTGAACAGCCTTTTGACGACGCCGCACCGCGATTTGGCGAAAGTGGCCGAATTGCACGGCGAGATGTCTTCGCGTGACCCGATTTTCTACGCGCATCTGGCGGCGTGGTATTGGGGCAACGGCGACGTGCGCGACCACAAAGAGGTCTTTGTCGGCAACCTTTTGACAAGTAACGTGCCGGAGCATCGCGGCGCTGGGTTCGTTTTGTTGCAGCAGTTTCCGCCCTACCAAGTGGCCCGCGTGATTGACTTTATCAAGCAGCAACGCGGCAACGTCCCGCGTTCCACGCGCACGGCGGTTGAGCGTTACCTGCGTGAACGCGAGGCGCGGCCCGAAGCGTTTGACCGCGCGGCCCTGCGTGCCCGCAAGGCCATGAAGCACCTTTACGCCACGCTGCACATCAAGCCGGCGGGCCGCGCCGACGCCGTGTTGTTCAAGGGCGAACCGCCGGCGGACAGCCTGGCCTACGCGCTCAAGCAACTGGCGAAGGCCGACAACGCGATGGTGCAGGCGCAACTTATCGTTGAGCATCGCATTCCGTACACCGTCGCCGTCGGCGCGTTGCGGAAGCTAACGCCGACGGCCCTGGTTGCGCTCATCAGCCAGATGTCGCCGCAAGAGGCCATTAACAACCTCAACTCGCTCAAGCAGCGCGGGGCTTTGGAAAACGCCGAAGTGAAGGCTTTGGTGGACGAAAAGCTCGCGGCGGCAGCCAGCGACGAGCGCGTTTCGGCGTTCAAAGCGATGAAGGCCGCCGAGGTTGCGGGAGTTGACGCGGCGACGACGGAAAAGCTGGAACAGGCGGCCCATGAACAGGTTAAGCGCAGGGGCCGCATCACGCGCCCGACGGCTCTGTTTGTTGATAAGTCCAGTTCCATGACCGAGGCGTTGGAAGTCGGCAAGCAAATCGCCGCGCTGATTTCCGGCATCGCCGGGGCCGAGCTTTACGTCTATGCCTTCGACACGATGGCTTATCCCGTTGCTACAAAGGACACCAACGCCCGCGAGTTGGCTGATTGGGAACGCGCGTTTTCCATGCTTTTCCCGGACAACGCCACGAGCATCGGCGCGCCTTTGGAAGTGATGCTCAAAAAGCGTCAGGCGGTGGAGCAAATCATCATCGTCACGGACGAAGGCGAAAACTCCGCGCCTTACTTCCGCGACGTTTTGCCGCGCTACCGCGAAGAGCTAAAAGTGGACGCAACAGTAGTTATCGTCAAGGTGGGACAGCACAACGGGCAGTTGGAAAACGACCTGCGCCGCATCGGGCAGCCCGCCGAGACGTTCACCTTCGCCGGCGATTACTACTCTCTGCCCAACCTGGTGCCGTTTCTCAGCCGTCCTTCGCGGCTGGAACTGCTGATGGAAATTCTGGAAACGCCGCTCCCGGTGCGGGGTTAAAAGTGCTGAGGACTGAGTGCTGAGTGCTGAGTAAGTTATTCTGACACTCAGTCCTCAGCACTCAGCACTCAGCACTAAAAAAATATGCGAGATGAATTAAACCAAATTGACGTTTGCTTTGTGGTGGACACGACGGGCAGTATGTCGCCTTTTTTGAGCGCGGCGCGGGGCGCGTTAATGGACGCGATGGCCCAACTGGGCCGCCAAAACGACGCCGATTTGCGCGTCGGGTTAGTGGAATTTCGTGACCACCCGCCGCAAGAGCATACCTTTGTTACGCGCCATTACACGCTGACCGCAGAACTGCCAACCATCGAAAAAGCCATCGAAAAGCTGGAAGCAAGCGGCGGCGGCGACTATCCCGAAGCCGTCTTTGACGGCGTGCAGGAGGCCGCCATTCTCACGCCCTGGCGTAACCACAGCAGCCGCTTTATCATGCTCGTCGGCGACGCCCCGCCGCACGGGTTTGAGGCAAACGCGAGTGGGAGAAAACGCCGCGAAGTTTCGCCGGAAATCCCCCACTCCTCGACTCCCCCACTCCCCCACTGCCTATGCGGTTTGACTCTGGCGCAAACTACCGCCGCCGCAGAAGATAACCGCTCTATTGTGCACGCTTTACCGATGGCAAATGCGGTGGACACGATTGCCGCATTTACGGCTATCGCGCAAGGTACGGGCGGCATTTGCGCCGAAGCGACAGACGCCCAAGTTGTGGTGGAACGCATCAAAACGATGATTGTCAACGAGTTGCAGCACATTCCGCTTGACCGTTCAGTGCTGTCCGCAGGTACGTTTGACACCGCCATTCTGAGCGATAAACTCGGCATCACGCGACGGCAAGCCGCCATATCGTTGGCACGCCTGGGCCGGCGCAAATTGCTCAGACAAAATTAACCGCGCACCAAACTGTGAACTGTGAACTATACTTCGCACGGGCACAATTGGCGTATTGAGAGACGCCACAAGTCAGTACCGGAAGCGGTAGAGCCCGGGTCGCAACTGAGGTGCATGGTGGCGTTAAGACAACGCGCGTCGCTACCGCTTCCGGTACTGACCTGTTTCTCCGATTGTGCTCGTGTTGAGTATATCAACTGCCGTTTCGCTAAAAAGTGAAGTGAAAAAATAAAAGAATAGGTAACTACTCAGGTGGTCTAAAATACTATAACCCATGTATTGGCAAGGTTTGACTAGATTACACGATTTAGGGATGAAAAATAATCAAAATATTTTTAGCTTCTAAATTAACTGTTTGCGTCATTTAGCATTTCGGCTGAAATTCGGGTACTCAAACGGCTCGCCAAAACGACTTTTTGAGAGTTTCTAACTATCTGTGTTTTCACGACTTAGACCACCTGAGTAGTTACGTTTTATGAATTCCCTAAGGCTTCACGGCAAATTAGCGGCACGAATTCTTGCGCCGGGCCAAACGCAGACTGTTGAATTGATTGCGCCGGATTGACAGCATTAGAAAAACCATCTGCGGAACATACGGAGCACGCGGAAAAAGTAAACTTCCCATGTTATTCGCGTGTTCCGCAGATGGTGTTCTTGTCGTCTGTTATTATCTATCCAGCGTTGTCGCCGTCTTTGGTGGGCGGTTTAACCGGCTCTGTATCGCCGGC
>JAYVJN010000284.1:0-4091 GCA_043769325.1 Acidobacteriota bacterium | reverse complement strand
GAGAGGTTTCGCTCACAATCGGGCCGTTATGTCATTGACCTGGAAAAATTGCGCGAACAACGCGCGGTTGAGGCGACACTTGCCGCCGAACCGTTGGTTTCTGAGGTTACAGTAGAAGAAAATCGCGCGGAAGTCAGCCCTGCGCCAGCTCAGGAAACGCTGTTCCTGTCAGGTCTCACCGCATATTCTGCGCCGCCATCGGCAATCTGGAGTCGGGTCTTGCTGGGAGGAGTGACAATGTGCGCGCTTTTGGCTTTGTGCGCCGGGGCTTTCGTTTGGTTACGTCCTGGCGCAATAAAGTCTGCTGAAACAATGCCCGATGCGGTTTCTACGCCAGCCAAAAGTGGTGTCAGAGGCGGCGCAACCGAGGCCCCGACGCCAACCGAAGTTATCCCTGAAAGCGCGCCCGCGCAAATCGGAGAACAGCCGCTCCGCGAGAATAAACCTCAAGTTAATAAAGAAGTTGAAACGAAAAGGGAGAAACCCGTCCCGTCCTTGAAAAACAGCCGGAAAGAACCTGTCGCCGTTGCCCCAATACCAACCGCGACGCAGCCTAAAAAGGCTGTCAAGCCGCCGCCGGCAGCCAGCGTCCCCCAGGCTGGCATCGGTAGCCTACCCTTAACCGGAATGGCAGAGGCTGAAGGCGCGTCACGGCCCCGCCGCGTGCGTCGCCCCAATTAATGGTTGTAGTTGTTAGCTCTAAGCAGGTGAGTAAAAGGTTAGAGTTACGCTTTTAAGCGTGAGTTTTACGCCGCCCTTCACGCCTCAAGGCGTAACTCTAACCGCCGCAAAACTTTTGCTCACCTGCTTACCAATCCAAAATCAGCGCGAACATGAGGGGCGCGACAATTGAGGCGTCGGATTCGACGATGAACTTGGGCGTGTCTGCGGCGAGTTTGCCCCAGGTGATTTTTTCGTTGGGCACGGCCCCTGAATATGAGCCGTAACTCGTGGTGGAATCGCTGATTTGACAGAAGTAACCCCAGACCGGCACGTTTTCGCGTTGTAAATCCTGGTGCAGCATCGGCACGACGCAGATGGGGAAATCGCCCGCAATGCCGCCGCCGATTTGGAAAAAGCCGATGGAATGATCGTTGGCGGTTTTAGTGTACCAATCGGCGAGATACATCATGTATTCGATGCCGGTGCGGACGGTGTGGACGTTTTCCAGCGTGCCCGTGATGCAGTGCGCCGCGAACATATTGCCGCAGGTGGAATCTTCCCAACCCGGCACGATAATTGGCAGATTCTTCTCCATCGCCGCGTGCATCCAAGAATCCTTAACGTCAATCTGATAATACTTTTCCAGTGCGCCACTGCGTAAAATGCGGTAGAGAAACTCGTGCGGAAACAGGCGTTCGCCATCGGCCTCGGCGCGCTGCCATTCTTCGAGCAACGCGCCTTCCAGCCGCCGCATGGCCTCCATTTCGGGAATACAGGTGTCCGTCACGCGGTTCATATGGCGGTCAAGCAGGGCCTGTTCATCGGCGGCTGTCAAATCTCGGTAATGCGGCACGCGCTCATAATAATCGTGGGCCACAAGGTTAAATAAATCTTCCTCTAAGTTCGCGCCGGTGCAGGAGATAATGTGAATCTTGTCTTGCCGTATCATCTCCGCCAGAGACAAACCCAACTCTGCCGTGCTCATGGCCCCGGCCAGAGTCGCCATCATCAAACCACCATTATCAAGATGTTTTTTATACGCCTCTGCCGCGTCAATCAGTGCCGCCGCGTTAAAGTGGCGGTAATGATGTTTGAGAAATTGGCTGATATGGTTCATCTAATCTCCTCCAAGCATGGGGTTTAGGGGTTAGGGATGGGGGATTGGAAAAAGACCCTGTTTTCAGCAAGCAACGCTAACCCCCAGCCTCTAACCCCCAACCCCTATTTCCCCTTTTTCTTGCCTTTGCCCATCGCGCTGTGGCGTTCTTTGAAACGAAAATGACGATAATGATGCTTGAGAAATTGGCTAATGTGATTCATCTAACCTCCTCCAAACATGGGGTTTAAGGGTTAGGGACGGGGGGTTGGAAAAAGACCCTGTTTTCAGCAAGCAACGCTAATCCCCAGCCCCTAACCCCCAACCCCTATTTCCCCTTTTTCTTGCCTTTGCCCATTGCGCTGTGGCGTTCTTTGAAACGAATCGGCGCGGCGAAGAAGTCAAATTCTTCGCGCAGACGGTTTTCCATGTAACGCAAATATGAGAAGTGCAGCCCGGGCCGCCCGCCGCCCGTGAAGAGGATAAACGTCGGCGGGCGCAAGCCGCCTTGTGTCAGATATTTAACGTGCAAACGAGCGCCGCCGCCTTTGCTTGGCGCGTTATTCATATGTGGTTGGTTGACGTTGCGTTCAAAGAAATCGTTGAGTTGCGCCGTCGGGATGCGGCGGTTGCGGGCCTCGTTCGCTTGGGCGACCAGAGGCAATATGCGCGTCACCCTCTGACCCGTCAAAGCCGAAAGCGTGACCACCGGCGCGAAGTCTAAAAACTTCATTTTGTCGCGCACCTCCCGCTCATAATGAAGCGCGGTGTTGGTCTCTTTTTCCGCGATGGCGTCCCATTTGTTGATGACTAAGATGATGGAGCAGCCCGCTTCTTCGGCGTAACCCGCGATATTGGCGTCCAAAGCGACCACGCCTTCTATCGCATCAATCATTACCAGAGCGACATCGGCGCGTTCCAAGGCCCGCCGCGCCATCACGACGGACATTTTCTCGGCCATCTCCGTCGTTTTGCCTTTGCGACGTATGCCCGCCGTGTCAATCAAACGGAATTTGTGGCCGTCGGCTTCGAGCACCGTATCTATGGCGTCGCGCGTTGTGCCGGCAATGGGCGAGACTATGACGCGCTCTTCGCCCAACAATTTGTTAAGCAACGACGATTTGCCGACATTCGGACGCCCGATTATCGCCAATTTTATCTCACGCGGGCCGTCATCCGCTTCTTCCGGCACTTCGGGAAATGTTTCCACCAAAGCGTCGAGCATATCGCCCAAGCCGTTGCCCTGTTCGGCGGAAACCGGAAACACGTCGGCAAAGCCAAAACGGTAAAACTCGCCGGCTTCGGCTTCGATACGCACCGCGTCTGCTTTATTGGCGGCCACCAGAACGCGCTTGCCCGTGCCGCGCAGCAAAACCGCAAGCTCCTCATCCAGAGGAGTTATGCCCGCGCGCACGTCAACGACCCAAATCAATGCCACCGCGTCGCTGATAGCCGTTGCCGCTTGTTTGAAAATGTTGGAAGGGATAACCGCGTCGTCATCCGGCACGATGCCGCCCGTGTCCACGATGGCAAAACGCCGCCCGTTCCATTCCGCCTCGCCGTAAATGCGGTCGCGTGTAATGCCCGGTTCGTCGCCTACAATGGATTTGCGTTCGCCCGTCAAACGGTTGAAAAGCGTGGACTTGCCGACATTCGGACGCCCCACGACGGCCACCAACGGCAAAGCTTCGCGTTTTTCAGTTAGCTCAAGTTGTTCTGGTTCTGTTGTCATTAAAAGACTTATTTACGCAAGGCGCGGTTTCCGGCAAGCCCTGGCGAATTGTCGGTGTTTGCGGCTCTGCCTTCTGATGTGCGGCGATGGCTCT
This sequence comes from Acidobacteriota bacterium, assembly GCA_043769325.1. Lineage (GTDB taxonomy): Bacteria > Acidobacteriota > Blastocatellia > Pyrinomonadales > Pyrinomonadaceae > JAYVJN01. Next base: position 506 of record JAYVJN010000284.1, on the reverse strand, counting down.
GCCTCGCCGTCACACGGACCCTTGAATTTTGCGGCTGCGCCGCCGCTTGAGAGGCATAGCCTCAGAATTGAGAGATACGCTACCGGAAAGGCATAGCCTTTCCGCACATCGGAGCGGCACAGCCGCCAGGGAAACCGCGCACTATGGCTACTGCCAAAATTTATCAGCAATTTATCTGCCGCGCCAACAGTTGATTACTTTGCCTACCAGATAAATTGACGTAAACTATGCGGGCAATGGCTTTTCCATCTGACCAGAGAGCCCCGCATCTGGTATTAGGGCAACGCGGCGAACGTCTGGCTGCCGCTTATCTGGCGCGACAGGGTTTTCGTCTGGTGGCGTCTAATTTCACTTTGCCCGTCGGACGCAACCGGCGCGGCGCGATAATCAACGCGGAAATTGACCTGGTGGCATATGACGGCGAAACTCTGTGCTTCGTCGAAGTAAAAACCCGCGCATCGGATTGGTTTGCCGCGCCGGAAGCCAATGTGGATTTACGCAAACAA
>JAYVJN010000283.1:0-3236 GCA_043769325.1 Acidobacteriota bacterium | reverse complement strand
GTGCGTGCGCGTGTCGGTGGCCGGCCCGCTGTGGCCGAGAGTAGGCTTGGCCGATGGCATATCAGTCAATTTGTCCGGCGTGTGCAACCAGGTTTTGAAATGCTTCCAACGCCAATAACGCGGGGCCGCGCCAAACGGTTTGCGCGGGTCGGCGGGCGTCAGACCTACCGGCGCAAGGTCGTCTTGGGCGTGCGGTGGCTGGCGCAAATTGGTAAACCCATCGCTAATATCCAAGGGCATAAGCCGCTTGAGTTGCGCCTTTTCTTTGTCCTTTTCGTCCATCAACCAAAGCGCGTCGGCCGGCGCGGGCAACAACCAATCGGCAATCTCGCCGGCTTCGTCCAGTTCCACCAGCAACGCTCCGTGCGCCGCGATATTTTTAACCTGAGTGATTAAAGCCGTGTTGGGCGTGCCGTCCGGGTTGATGAAAGATTCGCTGCTGCCCAAGCCGGCGCGGGTGCGGACGCCGCCCGTCGTGGTCGAAGGGAAGGGAAACGGCAACGTCGCCGCGTTGGTGATGCCCGCGCCAAAGGGCCGTCCGTCGCGGGCGATGAACGGGTCGCGGGGTTCGATAAGCCATACTTTACTTGTCGCCATTGTCTGTTTCCTCCTGTGCCAGCAATTTCAGCTTATTTTTATCGGCGAATTTTTGCCGCGTGAAGCCGGCTTGTGTCATGGCGTTGGCAAAATCGCGGGCGATGATAAGTTCATCGGCCAGGTTTTCTAGCGTCCAATCTTGCCCGTCGGTCTGGTCAATAAAGCCGCCGAGTTCGTCTAAGACTTGCTGCGCCAGTGTTTTCTTGGCCCCGTGTTGGGGTTGTTTACGCCGCAGAATACGCTTGGCTTCGGCTTGCTGCGCGGCTAACAACTCGGCTTTGAGTTTGTCCAATTCGGCTTGGGTTAACTCCGGCGCAACGCTTGGCGGTTTCAGTCGTAACGTCAAGTCGCGCAATTCGTAAGCCGCGCCGTCAGGCAATTCGTCGGCCAAATACAGGTAAATAAAACGCAACAGACGCGCATCCAACGCGCCGCGCAGAGATTCACAGGCCCAAGTGTCTTTGACGGTGCGCGCCGCGCCGCTACGTTTGTTTACCGTTACGGCCAGCGCGTTTTTGCCGGTTACTTTCTTGGCGATTTTCTCCGCCTCACGCGCCAATTCCAGCGTTTCTTGCAGAGGGTTGAGGTGATGCCCCACCGCCAACCCGACGGACAGCGTAGGCGATTTCTTGACGCCGTTTTCGTTAAACTCAAATGTTTTAAGCGCGGTATGAAACTCATCCGCCAATTTGCGCGCGCACTGTAAAGCGGTGTGCAAGGGCAACAACGCCAACACATCATCGCCGCCGGCGTAAATGCAACAGCCTTCGTATTCTTTTTCGACGAGACGTTTTACCTGGCCGGCAAATTTGCTCAGGGCTTGCGATATGGCCCGATGTTGTTCCGGCCCAGCTTGCGCCTGTTCGTCAATCGCCGCGCCCATGTAATCGCCGTCGGCGTGCAAAATGGCGTAATAAGGCGTCGGGGCTGTGACTTCTGGGCAGCCTTCGGCCTTGAGTGTAGCCAGGAAATGGTTCAACGCTTTCGTCGCTTCTTTCACCTTTTCTTTTTGCGTAGATTTCTCGGTAAAAAGTTCGCGGAAGCGGTCTGCAAAAAGCAAACGTCCGTCGTAGCGCGTGCCGTCTTGATGGCCGAAATACTCGTGCGGCTTGAGCGTGGCTTGCGGATGGACGTGGCCCAATTCGCGGCGCACCTGCGACTCGTCAATATCTAGCGCAGTTTTTAATGCCTCCAGATATGTTTGCACATCGTCACCGCTCTGTAACCGTTTGAGCAACGGCAGCGCGGCGATGTGCGAAGTGCTGTAAAAGTTGTCAACGCCTTGCTCCTTGGGCTTGCCGTGACGTTTGAGCAAGCCCACGCCGCACAGACGCTCTTGCCCGCGCACGCCGTAACGCAGACGCAAGCGGCGTTGTTGCTCATCGGTCACGGCGGCCTTGAATTGGTCAAAGACATCTTCATCAATAACCGATTCGCGTTGCCCGTCGAGCGCGGATTTCGGCGCGTTGCCGGCCCAATCCTTTGCGCTGATGAAGTTGCGCGTAGCTTTACGCGCCGCAAGCAAGGCTTCTGTTTTCTTGCGCGTCGCGGCGTAATTTACGCCGTCAAACGGGCAAGCGGCCCAGTAAAATTCAACCAGGTCGTTGAGTTGCGCGTCTGCGTTGTCCCAATAAATCGTAGCTTGCTTGTCTTTTTTCAGTTCACGGAAAGCGGTTTGCCTGATTATGTTCAATCTTTCAGCTATCGCTGCCCGAATTGAATTTTCCGACGCCTCACCAAAGTTTTGTATATCGTCAGTAGCGATCTCCGCCAGAATTTTGTTGACCACGCTGAAAACGCTATTGGGTTGTAAATCGTCCGTCAGATTAACCGGCGCGGGGAAAATCAGCTTACAGCCTGGAGCATCCGCAATGTGCTTCGCGGCGGCTTTTGAGAGTTCGCTTAACAGCCACGAACCGAACCACAAATCGCGGCTGCGGCGCGCGCTGGCGATAAAGTCTTGCACCGGGCCGATGCTGATAGCCATTAGGTATTTGTTCATATTTTCTTAGCCTCCCGTAGTTATCGCCACACCACACTCACGAAAGTAAACTAGTGTTCAGTCAAGATTGTATTGACAGGTCAGTACCCAGAGCGGTAGCGACGGGGTTTAGTTTGCATTGACTGGCTACCCGTCAAATGAACCTTGACTGAACACTAGCCCACATTTGGTCATCGTCTGGTTTCGGCAAGTTTGCCGTAAATGTTCAATCTGCCAGACGGTAACGCCCCAGGCCGAGGGCCGTGCCGCTGCCGAGGTGCAGAAATTCGCCGGCGGCCAGCAAAGGCAAAAACTCGCGCATCCGGGGGCTGGCGTAGCGGGCCGTGCCGAGCAAGCCGTCCATCGCTATTGTCCGGCCCTGGCGATTGGAATAACGAGGTAATTCTTGCTGCGGAAAGTCCGCCGACACGGTTCGCGCTTCCCGCGCCCAAGCCAGCAGTTGTTGATAGTCATACTCAAGCGGGGCCGCGCCGTAGAGTTGCGCCAAGAGCGACAAGCGCAACGAGGCCGCTTTGCAGAGTTGGACAAAATCCACCGCTTCTTGCCGCGTCTGGCGTTGGCGTAAACGCAAGGGCGTCAGAAAATGCGCGGTCAAAGTGTCGCCGCCCGATAACCGCGCCAGACGCGCCTCGACCCA
>JAYVJN010000282.1:0-3713 GCA_043769325.1 Acidobacteriota bacterium | reverse complement strand
TGGCGGACAAAGAAACGCGGATCCTCCAGCGGATTGCCAAGCATTTGCCCGCGTAACTCGCCTTCCGGGTGGGCTTGCGTGTGAACATCAAAATAGAGCAGATTGGCTTTTAACCAGCGTAAGCTATCAGCCGTGAGAAGAATTGTGGCCTGCGTCTCACCTTCCGCGAAAGTGTGCAAAACCGGGCCGTCCGCGCCGGCGTAGGCCGGGCCGTGCAGGTGGATGGCGGTGGGCGGGCCGGTTAGTCCATCGAGGGTGAGCGAAGTGGTCAGCAAGTTCTGATTGGTCGTCAGAAATGCGCCCGCGGCAATCCCGCCGGCCGGCGTGCCGGAGTTGGACAAATTGGCCAGGAAGGTGATGCCCGGTAAACGCTCGGTGTCGTTATCCTCAATCGTGACAAAGGCTGCGCCATTAAAGGAATCAACTATATCAACCTGAAGTAATTCGTTGTTTTCCGCGTAATAATCATCCACTAACGGAATGACTACGGTTTTATCGGTTTCGCCGGGCGCGAATTTAACCGTGCCGTAAGTGGGCGTGTAATCACAAGTGGCCCCGGCGCGGAGCGACCCCGTAATGCACCTATCGCCGCCGGAGTGCAGAGCGGTGGTTTGAAATTGGGCTGTTGCCGGAATCGCTGTGTTGCCGGAGCGTCGCAGGTTCAGCGCGACGCGGCCCTCGCCCTCATTGACATGAATCGGCCCGTCAGAGGTGAACGCAAAGACGGGCCGTTCGTCGTTGTCGTCATTACGAATGCTGATTGTTCCGTCACCGTTTCTTCCATCGGCTCCTTCTACGCGGTTAAACCGAAGAAAAAATATCTCATCTTCCTCATTAATTGAGTCGCCATTGATAAACGCCGTGCTTTGTTTTTCAATCTCGCCAGGCGCGAATTCAAGGTTTATCACTGTCGCTTGATAGTCGTCGTCATCCGTTGTAGCCGAAGAATCTTGGGTGTAAATGGTTGCGGTTACAGGTTGTTCGCTGGCTTCAGAGAGGCGATAGCGGACTGTCACCGGAGTCGCGCCGCTATTGCTTTCGTCAACCTCCGCGTCTGCAATTGAGAGCGTAACCGGAGGCAAGATAATGATAGGAATGTTGGACTGGCTGACAGCGGCATTGCGGCCCGAGTAAATGGCGGAGAAGGTGCGCGGGCCGATAGAATTGCTGGCCTCCAGAACAGTAAAAGTTAATTGTGCCTGACCATTGTTAAGCGGTAAAAAGGCGGCGTTAAGCGGCTGATTGTCAAGATAGAACTGCACGTTGCCGGCTGCTGCCGCGCCCCCCACGCTTTGAACGGTTGCCGTGAGGGTTATCCTTTGATTGATACGGACTTGGTTGGCGGAGGCCGTTAAAACAAGGCTGGTGGGTTGAATTTCGTCCAATGCGTTGAAACTATACACTCTTCCCGCGTCGCTCCCCGCACTGTCGGCCAAAGGCGCGGCGATGATGGCCTGGCCTTCATGCCAGGCCGCCGCGCCGCCAAAATTGTCCCCGGCTGCGCCGTTCGCCGGGGACAATTCGGTTTGTTGCCGCCATTCGCCGGCAACGCGGCGAAACAGAAAGGCCGCCCCTTTCTCCTGGTTAAGCAAACTGTTGGCCGGATTGCCGAGCAAGAGAGAATCGCCACGCAAAGCAAGTCGGCTAGGGATGGTGTCGGTAGCTAAATTAGAACCGATAACGGTAAGCCTATGCTCCTGTGACCATTCCGCTTCTTCGCGCCGGAAAAAATTCACTTGCAGCGCAGTGCCAATAGCCGATGTTACAGCGATATATGGGCCGTCAAGACTAACTGCGGAACCGAAGTTTCCGATACTGCTGCGTCGCCCGCCGAATGAAGCCTGCTGTATCCAATTATTGCCCTGGCGGACGTAGATATAGACATTGCCGGCCCGAAAATTAGGGTTGGAAAGAGGCCCCGGTTCGCCGATGGCTAAAGTGTCACCCTGTAAGGAAATAGACGCGCCGAAACGCCCAGGTTCGGGGCTTGCGCCGGAGATTAAACGCAACTGCCTTTCCCAAACACCGCCGGACTGACGGAAAATGATGACTGCGCCGGGGCCGTTGGGGTCGTTGTCGGACTGGCTGGCGGTTATCGCGCCCACCGCTAAGGTTTGACCGCTCAAAGCCACAGAAAAGCCGAAGCCGTATTGTTCGGCGACAGTCTGGCCGTTGAGCCTTTGTTCCTGCGTCCAGACGTTGTTGACGCGGCGAAAAACGTAAACCGCGTAACGTCCGGTAAAGGGGTTGGTTTCATTTGGTTGCGTCCCAACAGCCAAAACGTCGCCGTCCAGGGCCACCGAATGGCCGAAGCGGTCACCGGGAACGACGCTGCTGCCCGTCAATTTGGCTTGCTGCGTCCACTGCCCGTTATTGTTGACAAAAAGATAGACGGCCCCCGCGTTTGCGCCCAAAGTTCCGTCGCCGGGTGCGCCGACGGCCAGAGTGTCGCCGCTCACCGCCGTTGCAGAGCCAAACTGTTGCCCCGCTGTGAGGTCTGTGGGAGCGATTTCGCTTTCCACAATTTGCGAAGAAACGCCGGCCGTAACCGTCGCGGCATTTCCCGCCCAAATCTGTCGCGCCGGCCCGCACCAGGCCAAAAGAGCAGACAAAAAGATGTAAAGAAGTGGTTTTGGAATCATCAGAATTGGCGGTTTTTCGTACTGTACAGATTTATTGTTGTGCATCTAAATTCCTTATTCAGAATATATTCTACTCCGTCACGCAGAAACCGCTAATAAGTTCCCAAAAAACATCAGCCCTGGATGCAACAAAGTCCAGACCGCGCGGGCCTGGACTTTATCTGGCTGAGGTGAGTGAATTGTTTAATTGGTGATGTGCGTCACCGTTGTTGTAGATGCGGCGTGAAGGTTGCTGCCGCTATAAGCTGCCTTGACCGTGTGAGAGCCGGTTCTGGTTATTAAATCGCAGCGTAGATTTTGTGTGTTGAGGCTGCCGTTGCCTCCGTTTAGTGTGACCAAACCGCATGGTTTATCATCTACGGATAGTTGTACTAAGCCATTTGCCGGATTGTTTGCGGTATCCCGAACCGAGACAGAAAGCAAAACAGGTTGAAATTGTGTTGAAGGAGTAGGCGCAGTGGTTAATGTGACACAAGTGCTCACCAACCGTCTCTGTCGCGTGTAGCTGTAAACCGCGCCTGTACCGTCGGCAGTGGGGGCACCTACGAAGATACGATTCCCAAGACTCACAACCGAAGCCCCGTATTCTACATTGCCGGTTTGGTCGGAAGGCGTGATGCGGGTGCTTTGTGACCAAATGCCATTGTCATCAACAGTAAAGAGATAGGCGGCTTCAGGCGCGCCCAGAACCATTTGGGTGTTTTGGAGCGAAACTGCGACAGACCGGAATGCGCCAACAAAGTCAGGCCCGGCGACTGAGCCGGCGGCAATCAGGCTTTGTTGTAAAATCCAATCGGTTCCGTCATAGCCGTACATATTGATTTTGGCGGGGTTGGTCATAAAATTGCCGTCGTTTGAACCCGATGCTACCGCCAATAGGTTGTTGTGAAGTGAAACTGAATAACCGAAGAATTCAGTACCGGTCTGACCGAAAATGAATTTCTCTCTCGCCCACAAAGTACCAGTACGGCGGTAAATTGAAACATTGCCGGCCGGCTGGCGCGCGCTGGACAAAATCGGATTGCCGACAGCCAACACTTTGCCTTGCAGCGATACTGAAAAACCAAAGCC
>JAYVJN010000281.1:0-16611 GCA_043769325.1 Acidobacteriota bacterium | reverse complement strand
ACATTGCCGAGGGCCGCCGCCATGCCGCCCTCGGCCATGACCGTATGCGCCTTGCCTAGCAGAGACTTACAGACCAGTCCGACGGACACGCCCGCCGCTGAAGCCTCAATCGCCGCCCGCAGCCCCGCGCCGCCCGCACCGATTACTAAAACGTCGTGTTCAAAAGTTTGATATTCAGTCATGCTTGAAAAAATAAAGCCGCTAAAGACTGGAGCGCGGACAGCCTTGTCCGCATGAGCGCGTAAGCGCGAAAAATGGTTGCGCCGGAGACTTTTTACAGTTCATACGGCCCTTTACGAATGGTAGTTACTCGCCATTCGGCTCGTTTGCGGACAAGGCTGTCCGCGCTCCAGTCCGTGAGGCCATTTTGTTAAAGGATTCTAAAATCAGTCCACACGCCCATTGAGCAAAGCCTGACGTAAATGTCGGAAAAGGCCACCCAAAAGAGACTCACCCAGGCGAAAATCATATGTTTGGCGTTCATGCTGCTGGCGCATTGATAGGCTTTTTGACACACCGGTTTATCGGACATTTGGTCAAAACGCCCGCCCACTAAATGGCGCAGAGAATGGCAACTAAAGGTGTAACTGCCGAGAAAGACCGCGTTTAGCGTCAAAACAAGAGTGCCCACGCCAATGCCGAATGAAGTCCCACCCGAAGCGTTTCTAAACCACATCGCATTCCAGGCGTCGTGCGCCAGAAAGAAGATAAAAATCAGCGCAATGTAGAGAAAAAAGCGGTGAATATTCTGCATGATGAGCGGGAATTTGCGTTCGCCGCGATAGTTGCTGCGCGGTTCGCCCACCGCGCACGCCGGCGGGTCGCCCCAAAAGGCTTTGTAATAGGCCCCGCGATAGTAGTAGCAGGTAAAACGAAACCCGCCCGGCGCCCACAAAATCAGCAGCGCCGGCGAAAAGGGCAGCCATTTGGGAATCCAGCCTGGCAACGCGCCAAACCAGCTATGCGGCGAATTGCCAAAAAGCTCCGGCGAGTAAAAAGGCGAGAGGTAGTTGCCGAAATGGTAATGCGCGCCCTGAAAAGCGGCCCAGGTCGAATAAGTGACAAAGGCCGCCAGGAGCAAAAATACTACCAACGACCTTATCCACCAGGCGTCTTTACGCATGGTTTGGCCGAAGCCGCGTCGCTGTAACGTCGTGATTTGGGTAAAAGCCATAAAAAAAGGATGAAGGATGAAGGATATAAGGATGAATAAACTCCTCAATCTTCATCGTTTTCGGGCAATGCCCGCCTCACAGTGACTCAGTAAAAATTACACAGCCATTTTGAGCTAAATACCAAAGGATAAAACTGATGCAATGATGTACCACGCAGACGGATTTTGAGTCAAGCATATAGGTGGAAACACGCACGTTAGTGTAGGGCATATGCAAAGTAGCGGAGCGGCCTTCTTTGCCCTGAAAGGGCTACATTCAATAGGCGGGGGTAACACCCCCGTAACCGCGCCAGGCCGCCGTCCCAACCCTATAAGGGTTGCACAACTCGTTGACAGTTCAACTCTTACAGGGTTGGGTTGCGTGTTCGCGGCGTTACGGGGGTGTTACCCCCGCCTATTGAATTCATCCCCTGCGGGGAACAGAAACCGCTATCCCGGCCGAGTCTCTTACTTTGAACAAGCCCTACACGTTAGTAAGTGTGTAGCAGAACCAGGGCACACACTTACTAACGTGCGTGTTTCCGCCTTATTTGACGAGCAGCGGCGAGAGGTGTGACGAAATAACTTGCCAGCGGCCTTTGCGTTTGCGGTAGGTGTCGGTGTAACGCGAACGGCTTATGGTTTCCTTGTCGCCGTCGCGTTGTTGGTAGATATAAACGCCGGTGATGATAGCGGTTTTGCCATAGACGCGGACGACTGAATCTTCGGTATATTGTTCGCTGTTGGCGTCTTTCGGCGCGCCAGGCTTGAGGCTGGCAAGGGTCTGTTTTTTATTGAGGGTTCTGCCGTCGCCATATGTAATTTGGAAATCATCCGCCACGATGCGCTCCATTGCCGCCGTGTCGTTATTGTCGTAGGCGTCAAGCCATTGGCGTTCAAGTTGGCGTAGTTCGGCTTCAACTTTGGCGTTGGGCTTGGCTGGCAAAACGCCGGTTTGCGACTGCGCGGCAAACGGACCAAGCAGAGCGCACAAGAACGCGGTAAAATACAGAAAAGCATATTTCATGGCAATAATCTCCTATTGGCGGCCCGTTGACAGCGACCAGTGCGTTGAGGCTAAATACCAGTGCCCTTTGTGTTTAATGTATGTATCGGTGTAAAGCAGCGCGTAAATCTTGCGTTTGGGTTGGCGAATATCGTGAAGGTAACGTCCGGTCAGAATCGCGGTGTCGCCGTAGAAACGCGCTTTGGTGTCTTCCGTCCATTCCAGATGGCGGCCTTCGGGACGGCGGCGCACCATTTCCAGCGTTTCCGCTTTGTTAAAGACCATACCGTTTTCAAAAGTCAAAGAATAATCATCGGCCAACTGCTGTCCAACCGTTGCCGCGTCCTTTTCCTGAAAGGCTGCGAGGCGCGTTTTCTCCAACGCCCGTAAAGCAGTCTCGTCTTTGGAGAGAGCCGTTTGACGACCTTGCGCGGAGACGGCAAAGGCGCACAAGATACAGATAATACAGAGCTTAGTAAATTTAACCATTGATTTGTTCGGTTGCGATACGGATGTGAAACCCGACGCTTTCTTGCGGTTTTAGTACAGTAACATCGCTGTCCAGGCCCCGCGCTTGCAGATTAAAAGCGTCCGTCGGGCAACTCATCGGTTCGATACAAATGGCGCGGCGTGGTGCGGGCGCGGTGTAAACAACGATATGCGGCAGGTTTAACGCCGAAAATTCGACGACGATAGCCGTTCCCGCGTCTTCATCCGTGAGCCGGCAGCGCGTCAGGCCGTCGGCGTCCGGCGTGGCTGCGGTGTAAATGTCGTCCAGTTGCAAACCTTCGGTGTCGCGCAGTTGGCGCAAATCGTAGGCTGCGTCGAGTTCCAAAAGCCGGCCCGTCGGCAGACTGTTGCTGAGTTCCCAACGCTGTTGCGCAGGGATTTGTATGCGGCTGTGCGCCGGCCAGCGAAAATACGGGTGAATGCCGAAACCGCAGGGCATATCATCAGTGCCGGTATTCGTGGCGATAAAATCCAGCGTCAGCTGTCCTTCGCGCAAACGATAGGTTGCTGTGGCGCGGTAGAGAAAGGGAAATTGCGCCAGCAGTTCATCGGCATAGTCGTGGGCCTGAAACTCGCAGGTCAGCCACGCGCCGCCCGCATCCGTCGCGCCTTCATCCGTCACGCGCCAGGCGCGTTGGCGCACGAAGCCGTGTTGCGCCACATCCACGCGATAGGTTCGTTCCCGAAACGTAAACTCTTGATTGCGGATGCGGTTGGGGAAGGGAAAGAGCAAGGGAATACCGTAACTCGTCGGCTTTTTGGCGAAATCTTCCCACGCGACAGGTTCCAGAATGGCCCCGTGCGCCTCAAACGCAAAACAGTTCGCGCCGAACTGCGGCACAATCTGCGCCCGCGCCCCGCCGCCGGCAAGCGTGAAAACCTCCACGCCGTCGCGTATTTCTTTGGTGATGGAATAATCAGACATCTGTAACCTCCCGCTTTACTATGACTCTAAACCCTTGGTTTTCATGTAAGAAGCGATAAACAGCACGCCCAGCAGAAAATCCGTCGCGGCAAAAGGCAAGAGCAACGCCGGCACACGCGCTTGGGCGTACAACGCAAACACGGCCAGGCTAAACGAGAACTTCTCCAATACCGCCGCCAACATCAACGGACGATAACGCACGGGGTCGCGCGACATCAACAGAAACGCCACTTGCCAGGCCAGCCCGATGCCAACAAAACCGTAGAAAAACTCCGGGTGGGTTATCGCCGGCGGAAAATCGCGCCCAACCTGCGCCTCCATAAAATACATCGGGGCCAGTGCCAGAACCCCGAAAACACCGGCTAACAAAAAGACATATTTGGCGAATTTCATAAAGTTGCCTTAAAGCCATCAGTAATCAAGCACTTTGTCGGTAATCTTATCCTTGTCAATCTTAATGACATAGATTTTGCCGTACTCGGTCTCGGACAGGGTCGGGTATTTTTGCTGTTTGAGCAACATATTGGCCAGGGCCGGCGTCGTGTTGTTATGCCCGACGATAACGAAAACGCGCTTGTTGGTGGTCATTATCAGGTCGTAGAGTTCCGTCAGATTCTTCGGGTCGTAAAGGTGAACCGGTAAACCAAACTTTCTCGCCAAAGGACTTGCGGTCAATTTCGTGCGCGTAAAATTGGACGAGAAAATCTCGTTAGGCTTATAACCCTTGACCTTTTCCACCAAATTTTCGGCCCGTTGGCGGCCCGCTTGGGTCAAGTCGGGGTTGACCTTATCCGCGCCCGGCGAAATGTCTTTTTCCGCGTGACGCACTAAAATCACCGTGATTTTCTGCGCGTAAAGGCTAGTCTCCCCAGAAGCGAAAAGGAAGCAACCAAGCAAGAGCAAAAGAAGTTTTTTCATAGTTTTTTCGAGGCCGTAGCCCAGCGTTCTTCGGTGTAGGTTTGATACTCTACCGCCCCGCGACACCGGCGGCAAACCGCGCCGCGTTGCCTTCGTTCCGCCGTCGCCGTCCAGCAACCTTGAAGGCAACGCGCAATGTAGCGCGGGGGCGTGAATTGTAAATCGTGGCAGCGCGTCCCGGAGCAGCCGATGGCGACTGCTTGGACGCGCCAGATTTCGTCGTGGCCGTGCGCCTGGCCGACGAGGGCGTGGGCGATTTCGTGTAAGAGCGTGTCCGTGATGTCCTGGTCGGAAGCGTGGCGGGCGTATTCGTGCGAAACGGAAATCACGCGCTGACTGTAATTGCAACAACCGGCCCGTTTACGCCCGTTGTCGAACTGAAAACTCCAGCCCGTTAAGTGATGTTGCGCGAACAGGGTGTGCGCTTGCGCCGCGATGTCGGCGATTGCATCTTCGCCGCGCCGGGGCCGCGCTATGCGCGCCGTTTCCAGCCGCAAAATGGCGTAAGGCACTTGGTATTCTTTGCCGTTGTCACAGACGACAATGGCGCGTTTGGGGTTGAGGCGGCTGATGACGCCCACCGTCGGCTGCCCTTCAAGGTCAAAACTGACGCGCTCTTGCGGGTTGAATTGACCGCGTAATTTCTCAACCTGCGTCTGAACGTGCGCCGTCGCCGCGCCCTCAATTTTATACAGCATGGGATATGGCACGCGAAACTCTTTTTGGTCATCGCAGACGATGTGCGCGTAATGCCGGCCCTTGCGGGCGACATGGCCGAAGCGGGCCTGGTCGCGGTTGTAAAACTTTACCCGGTCTGAAACAAGTAATTCAGCGGGGTCTTTAACAGGAATTTCATTCTCCATTTGCTTACCCATCGTCGGTTGAAAGCGTTTCGCATGGCGCGGCAAATGCCGCTTAGTCTTCCATGTCTTCCAGCACTCCACCAAGTTGCGTCAGGCGGTTGCGGTTTTTTTTGAGGCGGCGTTCGAGACGTTCGGCGATTTCCTGTAAGTCGTCGCGGCCCTGGGCGCGGGCTTCTTGGGATTGCCGCATGACGTGGTGCAGAGGGTCTTGGCGCACACGCTTGAGGCCGTATTCGAGGGTGCGGAGTTGGTCTTTGAGTTCGAGGATGTATTCCGCCGGGTCAACTTCGCCGTTTTGGGCTTCGGCGGCGGTCGTGCAGAAGAATTTGAGGTCGTCGTCGCCCAAGAGTTCGGATAGTTTGTCCGCGTCGCCTTCCTGGTAAGCGCGGGTAGCTTCGGCCATGACCGCGTGGCGGCGTTTGGCTTCCGGGCCGTCGGCGGCGTGGTCGGGGTGGAAAAGCTGCGCCACTTTCCAGAACATTTTCCGCAAAGAGTTTTTTACCTGCGAAGCCTCGCCCGCCTTGCCGTCGTCAAAGACGGGAATCTCTTCGGGTTCTTCTTCGGGTAAATTAAATAATTCGGTTTCGGCCTTTTTGATGGCGCGTTCAACGTGGGCCAGTTCGATGTATTTGCGGCCCACGACGCGGGCGTAACGCTCTTTGAAGGCGCGTAGTTCCTCCTGCGCGTCTTTCAGTTCCGCCTTGCGCTCTTCCAGCAGAGTTTCCAGCCGCGCAATCTCTTGCGTGACATCCAATTTTTCCGTTTCTTGGACGATTAAATCAGGCATTTGTCAATTTGTTGGCGCAAGCGGTGCGGCGCAGTCAAGATGACTGCGAACCCAGATTTAGGGCGGCGCGGAGGGCGCGAATTTGCGCGGCGTGGTTGTGGGCGTGGCGGGCGTAAATTCGCAGCCAGTCCTCGGCGGTGTAACGTCCGCTTTCCGTGTGCGTGCCGGCGCGTTGCCAGTCGTCTTCGCTCATAGCCTCAAGAATTGGCACGGTGATAGCCCGCGCGCCGCGAAAAGTGTCCAACGCCGGCGTGAGGTCGCGTCCGTTGTGGGCAAAACGGGTAGAGTAAACGTCTTGGTCATAACCGGGGATAAGCGGGTTATCTTCCGTCAGCAAGCGACGGATGCGCAGCGCGCTGTTCATCTCGCTTTCAGCCAGGTGTTGCGCGATTTCGCACGCACTCCATTTGCCGGGCAGCGGATGGGCGTCCAGTTCATTGGGCGTGAAACCCTCTAGCGCGGCGGCTACTTCAGCATAACCGGCGGCATATTGGGCAATGAGCGTCTGTTTTTGGTCTGGTGTCATAAAGTAGTTAAGCAGATAGTTCCAAGTTCAAGGTTCCAAGTTCCAAGTTCACGCGGCAATAGCTTTGAAAGTGAACTAAACCTGAATACTTTTGCTCACCTGCTTATACTATTTCCAGTGAGAAAGTGTGCAATGCAGAAGCCCGCACTACGTCAAGAGCGTACGGGCACACTTGGCGTAGTGCGTGTTTCCGCATTGGTTCGTTATTGCTTGGTTTCTAGCTGGAAAGCGTATTAGTTGTCACAAAATCTCTCAGCGAAACGTAATTCTACGACATAATACGGCGGTATCCAAATGCGCGTGTCAGGTCGTTTTGGGGCGAGCCATTGTCCGGCGCAACCGCGCCGTAAATTACTTCATGAATGTATTTGTAAAATAACGCTTGAGTTAAAGATTGTTATTCTGTTATAGTTTTCTTACCAAAGTGTGCCGGTTAATGGCGCACAAAGTTGAACATCCCTCTTTCCCTTCTTGGAAATGTTAATTACAAAGAAAATCTTCGTCGGTGTCATTGATGCCGCAAAATGCTCGGTCATTTTCCGTAAAACTCTTTATGTGAGCAACGGAAAAGGCGATGCAGCCAGCCTTGTCTTAGCTTTCACGGCTTTTCAGACAAGAACAATTATAGAGGCTTAATCCATCTTAGGAACAGGCCGGAGGAAAAAGCATGGATTCGGAGGTGCTTGAACTTTTGAGCGACTACACCACCGAGATAGTGACGGCGATAGTCTTGGGCGTCGTCTTCTTTCTGTTGTTGCGGCGTTACTTAGCGGCGCGACGCTCTCGTTTGTGGACACAGGATCCGCCGGTGCCGGTGACTTTTACGCCGAGCTCAATGAGCGGTGATAACGTAGAAACTATGTCCACGCCGGCGTTGCCGGTTGGTGAACCTAATGAGATAGAAGGTTGGGACGCTACACCGGAACGGGCTTTGCGCCAGGTGGAAACGACGGCTTTTGTGGCTCCTGAACGGATTGCGCCCAGTCAGTTGGCGACGGCTTCGGCTTTGCCCGAACAGCTGGAAAAGCCCGCCACTAACGTCACCAATTTCGGCGCGTACCGCATTGAGCAAGAGGTCGGGAAACTAGCCGAAGGGCAACCGCATCGAATAGAGGTGTTGTCTTCGCGCGCGCCGGAAGACCGTCAAGCTATTGAAGCCGCGCTAATGAAGATTTTTTACGCGCCGGATGCCGATGACGCCAAACGTGGGCGGGCGCGTCGCGCTCTGGAAGATTACGGCTTTGTGGCTCATCGTTGCGCCGAATTGTTAATGGCCCCGACCCTGCACGAACGCGCTACGGCGGCCCGCATCCTGGGCGCGATAGGCGATAAAAATACGCTGCCGTTTCTGCTGGAATCGCTTTATGACCGTGATGAAGCGGTGCGCTTGCGGGCGGTGGAAAGCCTCGGCGAATTGCGTTTGCCGGGCGCGATTGGGGCGTTGCTTGATTTGGCCCGCCGCCACCCGGAAATGCCGCCGTCGTTATTGACCGTCGCGCTTAACTCGTGTTCGGTGGATTCATTGGCTTTTCTGGACGCGCCACAGATGGCTTCAACCGGCCCGTTGCTCTTGCCGGAAAGTGATTATTTCGACGAGGAAGATAATGTCGCCCTTTTGGAAGACTTTATTTTAACGCCACAAGTTGAAGCCCAGTTTGAATCTGAAATAGAGGATGCTCCTCCTTTGTCGGATTTGCCCTCCGGCGAACAGAACGAAGTAGTTCTCAATATTCTGCTGGGCCTGGAAAAAGCCGACGTGGAAAAACAGAGTGAACTTTACCATTTACTAGGACGGCAGCGCACCGTTTTGTCAGTGCAAACTTTAGCCCGGGCCGCAACTTATAATCCAGCGCCGACTTTGCGGGCGGCGGCGGTGGGCGGCTTGGGTGAACTTGACCATCCGTCCGGTTTTGCGGCGATTCTCTTGGCTGTCGGCGATGAATCAAGGGAAGTGCGGGCGGCGGCGGCGCGTGCTTTGTCGCGCCTCAGTTTTGCTCGTAGCGAAGCGTATCTCCAACTGGCGCAAGAGGAAACGCCGGAACGGATAGCCGCTATCGCGCAAGCCTGTATCAAAGCCGGTATGGCGGCGCAAGCCTTGGATCGGCTGGGGAGTAAGGATTCGCGCCAGGCTTACGAATCGTTTGCCATGTTGTCATTATTGACCAACGCCGGCGAACTTGGCCCGTTATTGGAAGCCGTCGCGCATCATCGCAGTAAAGATGTGCGGCTCAATACTTTGCGGCTGTTGATTGAAACGCCGACGCCCGGAGTGGCGCATCAATTACGGCAGTTAGCCATTAGCGAAGGTATTTCCGACGAGATGCGAAACGCTCTGTTGGAAGCCATCTATAAGATTGAAGAAGGCAATCGCCGGCGGGAAAGCGTGTCGTCCAACCATGACAACTTAATCGCCCGCGTTGCATAATAGCCGGTTCAGTAAGGAGATTTGATTGCAGAGAGCAGATGGCGCGTCAATTGCCCCAATCGCGCATCCCCCGCCTAAGCGAGCGACAAAGATGGTTTACACTTTCTTTGCTGGCTAGCTGGCTAGGGGTCTGTCTGTTTGCCAGCCAAATTTCCTTTACGCAGAATCAGGCCACAACGGAGGCCAAACCGAAAAAACTGGCGGCGCAAGCCGGTGGCGAACGCGCCGGCGGTTCACTCTACACCGTTACCGCCGACGCCTCGCTCAACGATTCCTCAACCAATAGTAGCGGTGACCGTTTCTACGTTACGATTCCCAATGCCGACGCCTCGCGTTTGCAAAGCGGGATGCGGGGACGCGGTTTTGATGACGTACAGGTTTCGCGTAACGGACGCGATGTAGTTTTGACATTTCGCTTGCAGCCCGGCGCAAAGGCTCACGTCAACCAACGCGCCAACCGTCTGGACGTAGTTTTTACCACGCCCGGCGGTGTGCCGGACGCAACCGTTTATCAGCCGCCCGCCGCCGAAAATAACGACGCGCAGGTGGCGCGTAACCCGGCTAGCGGCGGCAACAACGCGGGAGACAATATCATTCCGCCGGGCGGTTTTGACCCTTTACGACGCAATAACGTCGGCCCTTTAACCGCCCGCAATTTGCCGGACCCGCGCGCTAACGCCACCCCGCGCAGTCCCGCTAACGCTAACGCCGGTTTGCCCGATAACAAAAACACTAACGCCAATCTCAATTCCACAACGGAGAACGCGCCAAATGATGCCACTCTCAACGACAACCAAACAGCCGTCAACAACAACACTGACACCAACACAACTTTGGCGGCAAACACTGCGGCGACTCGGCCAATTCTCGCCGCCGGCGGTTGGCAGTGGTCTCGTCTCTGGTGGGGCTTGGCTTTATTCGGTTTGGGTTTGTTGGCTTGGTTTTTCTGGCGGCGGCGACGCGCAACGGCGGCAACCGCGCCAACTGATGACGGAAGCGGCATTATTTTACTCGCGCATGATGACGAGCCTTATATATCTGACGCTCCCGCCCGCGCCATTGCGTCCGGCCCCGCTACGCCGGATGAACTACAAGATAAATTCGCGGTCTGGGCCGCGTTACCGGTAACTCCGGCGGAAATCACCGCCGAATCTGTCGAACCGCAAAATACCAACGCAATGCAGAATACAATTGACCTTGAAGTTATGCCTTCCACTGTCACCGCCGATGACGAAACACCGGCCCTGTCGCCACAGATGGCAGGAGAAGCACCTTTGCTGATAGAGGTTTTTGCTCTCCCTGACGCTGTGCCACAAGAATTACCTGGAGAAAAAGAGATGTCTGCGGAATACCCCATCGCCCCGTCCGAGGCCCGTGTTGAGGCCGAAGTCAACCGTCTGCTCAATGGCGAACGCTATGATGTAGCGATGCTGGAAAGCGCGGTGCCGCAAGTGCGCGAAAGTGTTGCCGCGGCATTACTGGCGGCCTTTGCGGAAACGGATGCGTCGCGTCGTAACCGCGCATATGACGCTTTTACCGCTTACGGCTATTTGGAGGATACCGTGCGCCAACTGCGCCAGGGGGCGACACCGGCCTTACGCGCGGCGGCGGCCCAAGCCTTGGGCGCAATGCGCGACCCTTCCGTAACGTCACCTTTGTTGACGGCTTTACACGATACCGCGCCGGAAGTGCGCCGGGCCGGGGTTGAGGCGTTAGCGCAACTACGCGCCCCCGAAGCTGTCGCTCCGCTCAAAGAATTATTGCTCACCGAGGAACACGAACTATTGCCGCCCGCTTTGTTGCAGTCTGCCCTGGCCGCGTGCGCGGGGGCTGCCACCGTTGCCGCCGCCGTGCTGGAAAAGACCGAAAATCCACAAATGGAGATGCCTGAGATGCCTGAGATATTTATCCCTGCTCCGCCTGAATTTGGTTCATTATCAACTATGTCGCCTGTTGCCGTGCCGGAAATTCCGCTTACGGTGCAAACCTTAAACCCGGAACCTGTTGCGTCGCTGAGGCCGCCGGCGATGGCTTCCTTAGCCGATGAACATTTACGCGCGGAAGCAGAAAAAGTGCGCGCCCGCGTCGAGGCCGAAATGCGCCAACGGCGTGATGAACAAACCCGCCAATTAGAAGAACAATTACAAGCCGAAGGCGAAGCGCGGCGACAAGCCGAAGCCGAAGCCGTCCGCTTACGCGCCGAAGCCGATGAGCGTGTGCGCCGCCTAGCCGCCGAAGAGTCGCGCGTTAAGGCCGAAGCCGAAGCCGCCCAAAGCGCTGCCGCAGTAGCCGCGCGCCAAGTAGAGGCGGAAGAACAAGCGCGGTTGGCGGAATTGGCCGCGCAACGCCAGGCCGAAGCCGAAGAAGCGCAACGGTTGACGGACGAAACACGCCGCCGTTTAGCTGAAGAAGCAACCCAGCATCAAGTTGAAGAAGGTTCACGCTTACAGGTGGAAACCGACGCCCGCCGGCAAGCTGAGGAGCAATTGACTCGTTTACGCGCCGAGGTTGAAGCCCAACGCAAGGCGCGTGAAGAGACGGCCCGCCGCCGCGCTGAAGCTGAAACCGCCCGCCGCGAGGCCGAAGAAGCGGCGCGCCAAAAGGCTGAAGAAGAGGCCCGCCTGCAAGCCGAAGCCCAAGCGCAACGCCGCCTCGAAGAAGCCCGCCGTCAGGCCGAAGAAGAAGCCCGCCAACAATTTGCGGCGGAAATGGCGCGCCAACGCGCCGAAGAAGAGGCCCGTTTGCAAGCCGAAGCCGAAGCCCGCCGCCAAGCTGAAGAAGAGGCGGCCCGCCTTCGCGCCGAAGCCGAAGCGCGGCGTCAGGAAGAAGTTGAAACGGCCCGTCGTGTGGCTGAAGAAGAGGCTCGCCTGAAAGCCGAAGCCGAAGCTTTCCGTCAAGCCGAAGAAGCCGCTGCCCGCGCCCGCGCCGAGGCGGAAGCCGCCCGTGTCAAAGCTGAAGTCGAAGCCGTCCGCCAGGCTGCCGAAGCCGAAGCGCAACGCCTGGCCGCCGAAGAAATGCGTCGCCAGGCCGAAGCCGAAGCGCAGATTAAAGCCCAAGCCGAAGCGCGCCGCGAACTTGAAGCCGAACTCGCGGCGTTGCAAGCCGAAGCTGAGGCGGGCCGTCAAGCCGCCGAAGTTGAAGAGGCCGAGTTACAAGCGGAAGAAGCGGCCCGCGCCCAAGCCGAAGCTGCGGCGATGGCTGCTTACGAGCGTGTTGAAACTTTAAGCGCGCAGGTTAATCCGGGTGAAAGCGTCCAGTCTGTCGCGCCGGTGTTGGAAGCGGAAATGCCGGAAGTTCCGGTTTTAGAAGTAGCCCCAGCCGCCGTTGTGATAGATGAAGCCGCGCAAGAACAGGCGCGTCTTGAATTACAACGCCGTCTGCAAGAAGAAGTGGAACGGCGGCAAGCGGCGGAAATTGAAATGACCCGGTTGCTTGCCGAAGAAGAAAAGGCCGCACACGAGACAGCGCGGTTGCAAGCCGAAGATGAAGCAGCACGGCTGAAAGCGGAAAGCGATGTTGCCGCCGAAGCCGCGCAGCAGTGGGACGCGGTGCGTGCCGCCCAAGAAACTCCGGCAGAGGAATTAGTCTTGGAAGAAGCCCCGACTTTGGCCGAAGAAGTTATCGAAGATTGGTCAGAATATGACAGCGAGTTCGTGCTTTCTCCGCCGCCGGCGATGGAAACTGAAACCGCGCCCGCAACCATCGTCGAAGAGTTGACCCTTTTGCCGGAAGTGGAAACGGAACCCGTCGCGCAGCTTCAGCCGCCGGTTTTGCAGTCCGCATTTACGCCGGCTAACGGGCAAGACGCGCTAATTCCGGCAGAATTACTGGCCGATTTGCAGAGTGAACAACCCGAAGCCCGCGCCGGTGCTACGTTGGCTTTGTCTCGTCTGGAATTAGAAGGCGATGAATCCTTTAGCGCGATTTGCCAGATGTTCGACGACTCGATTCAATCGGTGCGCGACGCCGCTTCACGCGCTTTGTACAACCTGAACCGTGACCGCGCGGCGACCTTTACCCGCGCTCTGCGCGAAGCTTCAAGTGACCGCCGCCGCAGCATCGGAGCCTCGATGTCTTCGTCCGGTTTGGCCGATGAAGCCATCAGTAACCTGGTGGACGAAAGCCGCGAAAAGACTTACGACGCTTTTTCCTTCCTTTTCCTGATGTCGAAAGCGGGCGAAGTTCAGCCTTTAGTGAAAGCCATCAAAGACCATCCGAGCAAAGATGTGCGTTTGGCGGTAGTCCGCCTCTTGGCCTTGAGCGGTCAGCCGGAAGTCTTGCCGGCCTTCCGTCGCTTGGCGGTGCGTGGTTCTTTGCCTACCGAAGTCCGTTCGGCGGTGATGGAAGCTATCTTCCAGATTAGCAGCCAAAACGCCTCCGACACTTCGCCACAAGCTAACTAGCCAAGCCTTTATGACTTGGCAGTTAAAAGCCCGCGCAGGAATCTCAGGCCCTGCGCGGGCTTTATTATTTTAACGCGAGTGCGCGCATCCCTGCGTGCTTCTGCTAATTACCACATAATTTCAGAGCCAAAGGCCACGCGCGGGGCCATGCCATCAAGCCCAACTCGCGCCTGGCGGCACTCGTAGCACGCAAGATGCGCGCGCTCCTGAGAGATAATGCCTGGTTCATTTTACGCGCCTGTGTTTGAAGGTTAATTTGCCCGCGTTGTATTCCGCGACGGTTTGACCGTTACCGTAGAGCTTGTATTTGTAAGTAGTTAGCCCTTCCAGTCCGACGGGGCCGCGCGCGTGGAGTTTGGCGTTGCTGATGCCGACTTCCGCGCCGAAACCGTAGCGGAAACCATCAGCAAAGCGCGTCGAGGCGTTGTGATAGACGCCCGCCGCGTCAATCAATTCCATGAATCTTTCGGCGGTGTCCGCGTCTTCGGTAACGATGCTTTCGGTGTGCTGCGAACCATAACGGCTGATGTGCGCGACGGCCTCGGCAAAATCTTTGACTACACGCACGGACAAGATTAAATCGCCATACTCCGTCGCCCAATCGCTTTCGGCGGCGGGTTTTACGTCCGGCGCGAATTGCCGCGCCCGTTCGCAACCGCGTATCTCAACGCCTGCCGCGCCCAATCGCGCCGCCATTTCCGGCCCGAAATTTTCCGCTATATCCTGATGAATCAAAAGAGTTTCTGCCGCGTTGCAGGCCGCCGGATAATTGGTTTTGGCGTCCAGCGTGATGGCCCAGGCTTTCTCCAAATCTGCCGCCGCGTCAACGTAAACATGGCAAACGCCCGCGCCGTGTCCCATGACCGGAATCGCGCTCGTGCGCATGATGTGTTCGACAAATTCCTTAGAACCGCGAGGAATTACAAGGTCAATCAGTCCTTGTAGTTGCAACATCTCCGCTACGTCTTCGCGGGTCTGAAGCAGTTGCACGGCGTCCGTCGGGGCCGCACACTGCGCCAGCGCAGTGTGCCAGATGTCGGCGAGTACGGCGTTGGTTTGCGCGGCTTCGCGCCCGCCTTTCAAGAGCGCGGCGTTGCCCGCTTTCAGACACAACGCGCCCACTTGCGGCACCACATCGGGCCGCGACTCAAAGATAATTCCGATGACGCCCAAAGGACACGAGACTTTGTGCAACGTCAAGCCGTCGTCAAGTTCTGTGATTGCCAGAGTTTGCCGAATGGGGTCGGGCAGCGCGGCCACTTCGCGCACTTTCCGCGCCATATCCGCCACGCCTTTTTCGCTCGTCTTGAGACGGTCAAACATTGTCTGCGCCATGCGGCCCGCGTCAACTTTGCCTTGCGCGGCGGCGCAATCTTCCGCGTTCGCCAACAGAATCTCCCCGCGCCGCGCTTCGATGGCGTCAGCGGCAGCGCGCAAAATTGCGTTGCGCCGCTCTTCCGTCAAAGTCGCCAAGACGCGGGCCGCGTCGCGGGCGCGTTGCGCGAGGGTGGTAACGGTAAACATTTTTTCAGATTGCCCAATCATCCAAAGATAAGCCTGTAACGCGGCTAAATTCGCGCGTGTTGTGGGTTACTAATGTAACTCCTTGAATTAGCGCAATTGCCGCAATTTGTAAATCGTAAGGGCCGATGAGCTGGCCTCGTGACGATAAATCAGCGCGAACTTCGCCATACTTCTGTGCGGCCCGTTCGTCAAACGGCAAAATTACAAAGCGACGGGCAAAAGCCTCTATCTGGGCCCGACCGTCAAGTGGACGCGCATTAGGTAAGCCCCGAAATATAATTCGCCTAACACTATGGGACAGAGATACTTGTCTTCCTGCGGCACGCCGGACATCCGAGCCGTGAGGAGCGGGTTACGCTTCCGCAAATACTCAATGCAAACATTTGTATCCAGCAAGTATTTCATGGCAATTCAAGACGGGCTTCATAGTCTCCTTGCGGGGCGCGGTCAGGAAAATCCGGTAAACAACCGGCAAACTGCAATATCCCTTCATCTGCCACCGCAGGATTCTCGCTTGTTTCTTCCAAAGACATAATAATCACCTCCAAGCGCCGCCTTTGCAGTTCCGGTGGAACAGCGATGGAAATCAACTCCGGGCCGCTTTCGTAAATTTGTCGGATAGCTTCCATATTTTTCTAACCTCAAGGCCATTCTAGCATACGCGAAGGGTAATTCCCCGCACCCCTCTTTAGCCGGCGTCGCTTGCGCCCTCATGTTGCATCGGCGGCGCGAACTTATAAACCCACTTTCTCCAACCACTTGCCAAAACCTGTGCGCGGCGGCGGCGGACTGAACTTGGCCCCGGAATATTTAGTCACAATTGCGGCTATGCTGTAAGGGTTATGTGGTGGCCTGGACTTGTAGATTTCCCCGTCATAAAAGGTAAGAACCAACTGTCCCTGACGTATTTCCATACGGCGAATGTCGGCCCAAGAGCGTTGCTTGATAACACCAAACCACGCGCTTTGGGTGAATCCTTCCGGCCCAAAAGTGGTTTTCTGACGCGCAATTGCCAACGCTGTTACCAGAAACGCCAGAAGTCCGGTAAATACTTGCATTAGCAATACCCAGTCATCATTTCTCAAGCAAGTTCGCACTAAGGCCCATAAATCGTCATACCACCAGCCAAGCCATAAAAAGCCGGCTAAAAGCCAGTCACGAACTATCGGGGGTATTCCCGTTTCATATCTTAGGGGTTCCATATTGAGTGCCGGGTCTTACTCGTTTTGGCTTATGACGATGTTGTCTCTGGTCACAATAACCTGAGCTTTGCCGAAGGTTGTCAGGTCAAGTGCCGCTAATATTTCACGCGCTTTTTCACTATTGCAATTGGCTATCCCGCGGGCCACTTCATGTCCCTTGGCATCTACAATACTCACAACGTCTTGGGCCGCGAAGTTGTTCTCAATACTTACAACGCCGGAGGAAAGCAAACTGGCTTTGCCGCTCAATAACGCGGTTTTCGCGCCGTCGTTGATGACCAGGCGGGCGCGGACGTTGGTGGCAAAGGCTATCCAACGCCGTTTGCCGGCCATGCGTGTGGTTGGCGCAAAGACCGTGCCGACGCTTTC
>JAYVJN010000280.1:0-3441 GCA_043769325.1 Acidobacteriota bacterium | reverse complement strand
CGCAAGCCGGCGCGGGCCGCCGGCGTGTTTGGCGAAACATCGGTTAAGACGACGCCGGTTGGTGTTACAGAGTCTTGCGCGGCCACGCCCAACAACGGGCGCGGGACGTTGGCCTGGCGTTGGCGGATACGCGCCGCCGCTTGTAAGACCAAAGGCAAGGGCAAGACGCGGGCTTGGTTGGGCCTTGCGCTGACTACTAAACCTATCGTTTCCAATGTGTTGTCGGCGTTGACCGCGATACCGCCGACCAAGGCCGGAGTCAGACCTAAACCGGAAATGGTGAATTGCGTTGCCACGCCGCCGGAGGTTTGCGCGGTTTGCTGCCAGCGGGCCTCCATTGCTCCCAGCGTTACTTTTTCCGCGCTCAAGGGGGCTGGTTGAGGCGTAAAGACAAGAATAGGCGTTTGGTTTGTATAAGTGTTGGCCGTCTGTTTATTAACCAGAGCGGGCAAACCGTTTACTTGTAAAAGAGAAAGTCCGCTACGGGCGTCAAAGCCGATAAACTTGCTTGTGAGCAATTGCCCGGAACTGTTATAAACCGTGAGAGCGTCAGTATTGGGGCAAGCGGCGGGCCGTGATTTGGCTGGAGTTGGAGTTTGCACGAGATAAACCATCACGCTGTTGCCATCGTCCAAAACTAAACCGGCGGTGATATTCGTCGCCCAATGGCAAGATTGCAGCAACTCCGCGTTATTTACTTGTGCAATCGCCCCGTCTTCGGCTTCGCGTAATAAACGCAACGATTGTAAACCGCTCAAACGCTGTATTACCGTCACAACTTGCGGGGTTGCGCCAGTCGTTGGATTAAGCGTTGCCTGAGGCTGTTGCGCCGCCGCTAGGCCCAGCCAAAGCATCAGCAAAATTGTTGCGCGTACTTGCCGCATAAAGTTCAAGGTTCAAGGTTCAAGGTTCAAGGTTCAAGGTTCAAGGTTCAAGGTTCAAGGTTCAAGGTTCAAAGTTCAAAGAAGCAGGGTTTTCTTGGAACTTGGAACTTGGAACCTGAAACTTTGAACTACCAAATAACCGGTTCGGGCGTGGTTGCCACCGCCGGACGCGCTTGCCCTTGCCGGCCAAAGGTGAGCGTGTCAATAAATAAAGCGCGTTTGCCGGAACGCGAGTTTTCCAGTTCAACTTTGACCCGCGTTTGCGAGTTGGGTAACGAAATTACGCCGCTCTCCAAAGTTGGCGCGGTTGGTGGACGCCGCGAAAGCGTGGCGATATTATTGCCGGCCCGTTCGTTTGCGCGTGAGGAAGTTGTCGGAGGCGCAACGCGGCGCGTAACGATAGAGTCAGCCTGGTTATTATTTGCCGGCCCGCTGGTTGGGGTGATTTGCGGGCCGCCTGGAGTGGTTGGCTGGGGTGAATTTGTCAAGGGCGGCGCGGGCAGGGAAGCCAAGACTTGCGCCGAATCCGAGTTTTGCACGACGCGGGCGGCTGGCGCGTTAGTGGCGCCGCCGAACCAGGCACCCGCCACCAAGAGGCCGGCCAAAGCTGCGCCAGCCGGTACGCGCCACCATAAATTTGCTGTTGCCGGCGCGGTGCGGGCGCGGGCCAGGCGCGCGCGGAGGCGAAACTCGAAATCAGGCGGGGCCGCCACCCGTTCCAGTTCGCCCACCAAACGGCGCACCGATATTTGTTCGCGTGCCCACGTCCGACAATCCGCGCACAGGGTCGCGTGGGCTTGCGCGGCGGCATCGTCTTCATGCGTATTTTTGAAAATCTGGCAATTAATCATTTCAGGCAACTTTCTTCAAGGCGTAAACCGTGAATCGCAGTAATCCGTCTTTCTCTTCACGACTTACGATTCACGCCCTTAAATATAGGCTTGCAGTTTATCGCGCAATAGGCCCCGCGCCCGGCTGATGCGCGATTTAACCGTCCCTTCGTTTGTTTCCAAGATGCCGGCGATGGCTTCGTAACTATGGCCTTCAATGTCGCGCAAGATAAGCGGGGCGCGGTATTTTTCCGGCAAAGCGCGAATGGCGCGAGTGACGGCGGCCTGGCGTTCGGCAGCAACCAAAGCCGCTTCCGGTAAAGGTTGCGTGTCGGGCACTTGCCAATCTGCGGTCTCTTCCTCGTCGGAAGAAAACCAATTGGAGAGCGAAAGCATCCGCCGCCGTTTGCGTTTGCGCAGTTCGCTTATCGCCAGATTAGTGGCGATGCGATACAAATAGGTCGAAAACGCATAGCCCGCATGATAGCGTTCCGCTGCCTGATAGACGCGCAGAAAGGTTTCCTGCGACAAATCTACTGCGCCTTCGTAATCATCCAGCATCCGGTAGAGATAGTTTGTCAAAGAGTTGCGGTAGCGGCCCACCAATTCGCCAAAAGCCGTTTCGTCGCCCGCCAGGGTAGCGGCAAGCAAGGCGTGATCCGTGCGCGGCGCATCGGCCAGGATAGCGGGAGACGCCAAAGCGTCACGCGGCGCGTTATCATCTGGCACCGGAAAAGTCATCACCGCCGTAGGGCTGATACGCACGCGAGTTTCCTTACATTGCCTTTCGCCAAGCGCTACATAA
Organism: Acidobacteriota bacterium; assembly: GCA_043769325.1. Lineage (GTDB taxonomy): Bacteria > Acidobacteriota > Blastocatellia > Pyrinomonadales > Pyrinomonadaceae > JAYVJN01. Next base: position 922 of record JAYVJN010000280.1, on the reverse strand, counting down.
AACATCAACACGGCTGGCTAAATTTCATAAATCAGCCGCGACATGATGCTACACGCGGGAAAGGCGATAGAGTTCCAAAAAGTGTAGCCGTAAATAGTAAATCGTGAACCGTAAACAGAAAGCAGAAACACGCTGTTTACGGTTCACGATTTACTATTTACGGCCTAATGTTTACTGATTAGCGGCTTGTTCAGGGTTTTGAAAAATGGCGTCATCCACTTTAGCCCCGTAAGTAACGGTCAAGACTTGCGTTTCAGAAACTTGTTGCCCGTCGCGGTAGAGCACCGAGCGATATGGGACTAGGGTTCCTTGCGCGTAGCGATAGTCATAGTAACGCCGTTTGTAAGCTGTTTTGACGCCGTTAGCAGCAGTTTCGTCGTATTCAGCCCACATCACGCGGAAGTATTTGACGCTGATAAAATACCGCGTGCGCCGCCCATCTTTATCGGTCAGGTCAAGGACATGGCACTCCACATTTTGCTGTTTGTCTTTACCGATGAGGATTAAACTCGCGCCGTTTTCCTTGTAACGCAAAAGGGCTTCGATGCCGCGCCGCGCATCGGTGAGCATATCGTCGGCGGCGTCCTGGCGTGGCGAAAAGACGGAGCCTTTGAGCAAACCGAACACTTTGCCGGTGTTATAGATTAAGGAATACTCAATGGTCGGCATCTGTTGGTCGAGGCGCAATTTGTCTTTGTCCGCGCTTTCACCGCGCACGAAACGCAAGTCGTAAGTCGCTTCTTCGGTGCGTCCGTCAGGGTTGTTGCGAACAACGCGCCCATGTTCAAGTCCGGTGTGGCGAATTTTCTGCAAGAGCGGACGTGAACCATGTAAGTAAACCGCTAACTCTGCCACTTGTTCAGCAGTTAGATTAACGGTTGCCGGATTAGCAGTTGCTTTAGCAGCGGCCTCTTTTTGCGTG
>JAYVJN010000279.1:0-2878 GCA_043769325.1 Acidobacteriota bacterium | reverse complement strand
GGTTCCAGACGCTCATCCGGCACCGGCACCACGCCCACGTTCGGTTCGATTGTGGCAAACGGATAATTTGCGGCCAAAGCCGCCTGTTGCGCGGTCAACGCATTGAAAAGAGTGGATTTGCCCACATTTGGCAAGCCCACGATACCGGCACGCAGCATAATTTGTTCCTCAAATACATGGCACTAAACAGGTCAGCATAAGTTTTGCGACGTAATCCCGGCTGCGGAAGCCCGCACTTAGTCAAGGGCGTCTGTCCGGCCCACCACCACGCCCTTGACTAAGTGCGGGCTTCCGCATTGTGCCGCAAACCACGCCCTTACTTCGTGCGGGCTTCCGCATTGTGCCGCAAACCACGCCCTTGACTAAGTGCGGGCTTCCGCATTATACCGGAAAACTTTCGCTTGTCTGCTTAACAGTTTGGCACAGCGGAAAATCGCTCCGGCAAACGAAACGGGCAGTGTGCCACGCTTGCCCGTGCGCTGTCCAGCGCAACCTACCGCCAAAATTGAGCAACCACAGACAATTCGGCCTGGCAACCGTTTTCTTTGCGTCAGGCAACTAAGAGTGCCGAACCAAAACCCCGTCGGAAAAGACCGGAAACATGGGGCCGCAGTGTGGTGTCGGGCAAAAAATACAGCAATCCCGTGATGATTGCTTTGCAAAATTGCAACTTAGCGTATAATGCAGGGCGTATCACGGTTTTGCCCCTTCGTCATAATGGAAAATTTGGTCGTCAAAACTGCGCGTCAGACGCAGTAAATACGGCATATTTATAGTTGCAAAAGCCAGGCTTTTATGGTTCTGGTAAATTGTTGCTTGGGAAATAAGAACCTGTCTGTGGTTCGGGCAACTCCCCCAACACAATAGTTAAACTCAAATCTGGAGGAGAGAGTAATGTCACTTTTTGATTCACTCATAGGGGAAGTTACGGGACGTTTTGGTCTGGGCGCGAAGTCCGGCACCTTGCTTACCGCTTTGTTGAAATATATGACCAGCGAGAGCACCGGCGGCATCGGCGGTTTTCTCGAAAACTTTACGAAATCGGGCATCGGCGATTTGGCTTCGTCGTGGGTCAGCCGGGGCGACAATAGCCCGATAAGCGTTGACCAATTAACCGGCGCGCTGGGCGACAACGCCATCAGTGGCCTGGCGCAAGAAGCCGGCGTCGGCGCAGAACAAGCGAAACCGGCCTTGGCCTACATGATTCCCAAAGTGGTTGATTTACTGACGCCCAGCGGAACCGTGCCAACCAGTTTGCCGGATACCGTGATGTCCTTTGTCAAAGGCGGCGCGGGCGCGGCTTTGGGCGCGGCGGCATCAGCCGTCGGCGCGGGCGCGTCGGCGGTGGGCGCGGGCGCAGACGCTTTACGCGGCGGCGTGGGCGCGGCGGCGAACCTGGCCGGCGACGCGGCGGCGGGCGGCAGTTCGATGCTGTTCAAATTATTGCCTTTATTGGCTCTCGCGTTGTTGGCCTTTTTGGGCTACCAGTATTGCGCGGGCCAACCGACGGATACGGCGAATGTCAATAAGCCGGCGGTTGCCACAACTACCCCGATGCCGGCCAAAGCGATGGTTGATTCATCATTGAACATCGTCGTTAAAGACGGCAAATACGTCATTTCCGGCGTCGTCCCCGACCAAAAAACGAAAGACGACATCATTGCCAAAGCGACGGCAGCTTACGGCGCGGGTAACTTCGACGTGGCCGGTCTGAAAATTGACGCTAACGCCAAAGCACCAGAATGGCTCGCCAAATTGGGTGACGCTTTTGGCGCGTTGAAAGGCGCGGGCAACGGCGCGGTGCTATCGTTCACCGGGGCCGCTGTCAAACTTGAAGGTTTGGCCGGTGCTGCCGCGCAAGGCTTGCTCGACAAACTGAAAGGCTTTTTCCCTTCCATCTCCTTAGCCGGTGCGATTGACGAAGGCATGGCCGCAAAAGACGCCGAAATGAAGGCTGAAGAAGCCTTGAAAAAACTGGGCGACAACTTCACCGCCGCGCAACTAGCCGAAGCGCTCAATCTGGAAATCATCAATTTCCCGTCGGGCGGCGCGGGCATTCCCAAAGACCGTGAAAAATTGTTGACGGATAACGCCGCTTACATCAAGAAACTGCCAGCCGGCAGCCACCTCGAAGTTGGCGGACACACTGACAACACCGGCAACGCGGCGGGCAACACGGCACTCTCCGGCAAACGCGCCGACGCCGTCAAAGCCTTCCTGGAAAAAGCCGGCGTCGCGGCCGGCGTGCTGACCGCCAAAGGCTACGGGCCGGATAAACCCAAAGCCTCCAACGATACCGCCGCCGGCAAATTCGCCAACCGCCGTATCGAATTCACCGGCAAGTAAGCGGTTTTGCTTGCTCAAAAAAACCTGTGGCCGTGTGCTATTATGCGCGCGGCCACAGCTATTTTGGGTAAAAGGAACAACATTTATGACCGACGACAACGTAGAACGCGCCATTCAGTTTTTACTCGACAACCAAGCCGGACACGACGCGCGTTTAGGGCGGCTGGAAGAAACCGTGCAACAATTAGGCGTAACAGTAGAGAAACTGAGCGATACGATGGGCCGGATGAGCGAAGATTTATACGGTGGGTTGGGGCAAATGCACGAAGGCATAGACAAATTAACGGCCCTGGCCGAACAGACAATGCTGATGGTGCAACAAGTAACCCACAACCAGGTTGCCGGAAACCGCCGGCTGACCGATGCGGAAGGCCGCTTGGACAAAGTGGAAGACGCGCTCAATTCATAACGCTATAGACTTCAAGAAAAAGAATTATACTCAACACGGGCACAATCGGAGAAACAGGTCAGTACCCGAAGCGGTAGCGACGCGCGTTGTCTTAACGCCACCATGCACCTCAGTTGCGACCCG
>JAYVJN010000278.1:0-2751 GCA_043769325.1 Acidobacteriota bacterium | reverse complement strand
AGGCTTGGTGCAAAAGGTTTATCCCCTGCCCTACGGCACGGGCCTGACGCTTACCACCGCGCATTACTACACGCCTTTTGGCCGCCTCATCCAACGCGACTATTCCAACGGCTCAATTTACGATTATTATACGCGCCACAACGAGCAGGAAATTGAAAACGCCGGCAAGAACACCAACGCTAACGGTTTACCTTCAGCCAGCCCGACGCCGCCCAAAGGCGAGGCCGTTAAAACTGCCGGTGGCCGCACGCTTTATGGCGGCGGCGGCATCACGCCGGACATCGAGGTCAAACCCTTATCGGCTAATCGCCAACGTCTGCTCATCGCCGAAGAAGCCTTCTTTTTCACCCGCGAACTGGCTGCCGGAAAAATCACCGCGCTGGAAAACTACCGTATCGAAAAGCCCAATCTCCGCGCTGAACCCAAACCCGCCGATTTACCCATAACCGACAAAGTAGTTGAGGCATTTCTCTCATTTGCGCGGCGCGACGCAAAAAGCGACCTCGCCAACCTCAACGTCGGCAAAGATTTAGACTTTATCAAGGCCCGTTTACATAACGAAATCTGGACGGCGGCTTTTACCAGTGATTTAGGGCAACGCGCCCTCTTTGAAGTTGATCCGCAAATCCTCCGCGCTTTTGACGCTTTGACCGACGCCAAAAAGCTCTACGACACCGTAAAAAGCGGGGCCACCGTCAGCCGTAATGAAAACGCTGAACCACTCGGTTGCCTCACCTGCGAAGAACTCATCATTGACCCGATTTATTGCTAAACGGCAAGAATATCTATAAGTTGCGTGAGTTTGTCGGCATATTCAATCCGCTCATGCCACTCTGCGGGCCAGGCTTTGCGGCCTGACGCCGCGCCCGCGAACGCGCCCGTGAGACAAGCAATCGAATCCGAGTCGCCGAAGGTTGTCGCGGCGCGTTGCAGGGCGCGGCGCGGTTCTTCGGGAAAGAGCAGATAGCAGAGTAAGCCCGTCGCCAACGCTTCTTCGGCCACCCAGCCGCCGCCCGTGAATTTGCAAGGGTCTTCATCCGGTTCGGGATGCGCCAGCGCGTCGTCCAAACGGTCTAAAACCGCCAGGCATTCCTGCCAACCGCGCCAGATAAAACTCTCCGCCGTCATGACGCCGGGCCTTTGCCACAAATCGCCAAGCCAGTCGGCGTGATAGTTGAATTGTTGCCCCTCGGCGTATTCGCGCAACCGCTCTGTCAACGTGCGGTAATCGCCGCCTTCGGCTAAATCGCGGATGGCGTAGGCGGTTAAATCCGAAGCCGCGAGGCCCGTCGCGTGGCCGTGCGTGAGGGCCGCCTGAAACTGTGCGATAGCGGCCCGCGTTTTGGCGTCCACGTCCGGCAAAAACGCCACCGGCGCAACGCGCATATTCGCGCCGCAACCTTTGGAATACCTTTGAGTGGCGTCAATCCACGCCATGCCTTGCGCCAGATTTTCGCAAGCTGTCAGGCAAGTCCGGCCCGGCGCGCGGTTGTTTTCCAGCGAATAACACCACTCAATAAACGCGCTCCGCAATTGCCTTTCCACCGTTGCTGGTGTGAAATCATCGGCTTGCAGACAAGCCGCCAAAGCCTTGCCCACCGCCAAAGCCATCTGCGTGTCATCGGTCACACGGGCCGGATTGCCTTCCGGTTCAACCGGCCCGGCCACAGGCCAACGCCCCAGAATCTCGTTGACCGTAAGAAACTCCGTCGGCGCACCCATTGCGTCGCCAAAGGCCAGCCCAAACAAGCTACCGGCAATTTTGTCTTGGTTCATGGTTTTCGCGCTTCAATCTGATATGCTAAATTGTTCACCAACCCATATTGTCTAACAAAGCGATAAAGTTGCGTTTGCGTTTTTGCCCGGCGCGTAAGTTGCCGATGAGCTTGGCGAATTCTTCTTCCCGTTCCAGCCGTTGCATTAACCCGCGAATCTTCTTGAGAAACCGGGCGGCCTCGGCATACGCTTTACCGTTGGCTTGGTTAAGCGTAGGAACCACGCGCTGGCGATATATTTCCAGGGCTTCCGCCGGGCGCGGCAACGGCGTCGCGCCATAAAACGCGGTAATAATGGAAGTTAATGACCAGCGGATTCCACGATTGAGGATGGTTGTAGATGCCGTAAACAACCTTTTCGCGTTCTTCGGCGAACGTGCCGAAAAGTTTGTCCCAGATGATGAGAAACTCGCCGAAATTTTTGTCGAGATACGGGAAATTGACGCCGTGATGCACGCGATGATGCGAAGGCGTCGTGAAATACTTCTCAAACCAGCCGAGTTTGCCGATAAATTCCGTGTGGTGCAGAAAGGCGACGAACAGATGCACGCCCGACATCGCGTAGATGTGCAAGGGCTTGAAGCCGATGAGCGTCAAGGGCCAGAAAAAGAGAAATGAAGTGAGCCTTTGCGTCACGCTGGCGCGGAGGGCAACCATGAAATTCATCTCTTCCGCCGAATGGTGCGGCGAATGCGCGGCCCACATAATGTTTAGCGCATGGCCCCAGCGATGCACCCAATAAAAGATAAAGTCAACGCCGAGTAGCAGTAAGACAAAAGTGAGGGCGTTTAACTCAATCGTCAAGAGGCGGTAATGCTCCCACAAATAGCCGTAAACCAGATAGACGCCCGCCGCCACCAAGACGTTCACCGTCTGGTTGCCCAACGCCGTGCCGAAATTGGCGACGGCTTCGGGAAACGAAATGTAATCGCGCCGGTAAAGCCAATTGAGCAGCATCTCCAAGACGACGAAAAAC
>JAYVJN010000277.1:0-4025 GCA_043769325.1 Acidobacteriota bacterium | reverse complement strand
TGGCTGGAATTGTGGCAGACAATACCTACAAAGGTACTATCAGTTGGTCTAAAGGCTATCTTCCGCTTGGGTATGCTTTAGTTGCTAGAAAAGACAGTAACATAACTAGCCTGGAAGACTGCCAGGGTAAGAAGATTGGAATTGTCTCTGGTGACAACGCAGTTAAAGAGTATGTGCATAAAAAGCTACCCAATATTGAGATTAAAGAATTTGAAGGCGACACTGTGGAATGGATGAATGAAGCAATCCACAGCAATGATAAAGACCGCTCTGCCACAAGCTCTAAAGTGGATGCCATCATTTATGATCAACCTTTTGCGGTAACGGAAATCAAGCCTATCAATGCTAGATACAACAAGCCAGGCACAGAAGGGAAACAGTTACAACTAAAAGTACAATTGCTCCCTGATTCTGAACGCGAGTATTCCATTGGCATACCCAAAGGCAATGATGACTTGCGTGATGCTATCAATAATGCAATTGATAATATCAAACAAAGCCCGCAATACCTGGATTTACTCAAAAATTATCTGCAAAGCGAATATGTACGCGCCATTCCTGCGCCAGTCGGTAGTAAAGTAATTACCGTTAAACGTGGCGACACTCTTTCACAAATTGCGCTTGATGAACTTGGTGATGCCCAAAGATGGCGTGAGATTCGAGATTTGAATAATCTTGCAAATGATTACATTTACCCAGGCAACCCGCTAACTATCCCGCCCCGCTAATCGCGGTTGTGGAAAGGAACAATCAAAATGAGAAAACCCAAAACGCCGTTGCTCAATTTTCTGCAAAAAGCTTTCAGCAATGCCTTATTGTGCGAGACTAAAGGCCAGGGTTTTGTTGATGACCTTGAAGAAAAGCGGGAAATGAGCCTTTACACTCGCCGCGAGTTTTTGGGCAGTTCGCTAGGAGCGATAGCAGCAGCAAGCGGCGTTTTGCTTGCCGCACAAAACACTGCCGCATTTTCCCCATCTCTGAATGCTCCTCGTATCGCTATCATTGGAGGGGGAATTGCCGGCTTGAATGCCGCCTATCAGCTCAAGAAACGCGGATTACAAGCCACCATTTACGAGGGCAGCAAGTCTTTGGGCGGGCGCATCACAACAAAAAATATGAGTGCGGGGTTGACCGCAGAGATAGGTGGCGAATTCATTGACACGGGACATGAGGATATGCGTGCTTTGGCGCGGGAGTTTCACTTGCCATTACTGATTACCTCCGCGCCAGGGTTAATTAAAGACTCTTATTTCTTTGGAGGGCGGCATTATTCTGAGAAAGAAGTCGTCCGCGCGTTTCGTCCTTTTGCCAACAAAATCAAGGCCGCCGCCGATGCTGTGCCGGATGACCTCAGCGCAGTCAAACCGGAAAAGAACCTGGACAAAATTTCAATCGCCGCATACTTGCAAAAACTAGGCGTGAGCGGCTGGTTCTATGATTTGTTAGATGCAGCCTTTACCAGCGAATTTGGCCTTGAGATTGGCGAACAGTCGGCTTTGAACTTCATTACGCTGATTGGCACTGACGTTTCAACTGGCAAATTCGAGGCTTTTGGCGAAAGTGATGAACTGTACAAAATCAAAGGCGGTAACAATAAGCTGATTGAGGCTTTGAGCAAAGAGCTAGGCGAACAAATCAATTTGGAACGCCGCCTAAATGCTATTCGGCAAAAAGACGGCAAATTTGAGATAAACTTTGAGCGCGGCGAAGATGTATCAGCAGATTTTGTAGTTCTTGCTCTACCCTTTAGCACCCTGCGCCAAGTTGACTATAAAGGCTTGAGTTTAAGCGCACGCAAGATCAATGCTATTGAGAACTTGGGCTATGGGACAAACTCTAAACTGTTAATGAGTGTGAATTCTCGCATCTGGCGCGAACAAAAGCCAAAACGGGCTGGATACTTATTCAACGAAAAAGTACAAAATGGGTGGGACAACAGCTTCGGGCAAAATATGGACAAAGGTGCTGGCGGCTATGCGGTTTTTTTAGGCGGTGAGCGGGGCCGTTCTTTGCAACAAGCAGAAGCCGCGGGTTATGTAGCCGAACTGGACAGGGCATTTGCCGGCTTCAAAGACTCTTTTACTTCATCTGAAACAGTCAATTGGTCTGAGAACCCGTTCACCAAAGGTAGTTATGCTTGTTACAAAGTCGGGCAATGGACGGAAATTTCCGGTGCTGAATTTGAGCCGGAAAAGAATCTGTATTTCGCTGGGGAACATTGTAGTAGCGATTTTCAAGGCTACATGAATGGCGGGGCCGAAACAGGCAAGAGAGTCGCGCAATTGATAAGCAAGCGGCTGAAGCCGCCTCGTCGCATACGCCGTTAATGGCGCGACTATCAGCCGCAATGAACCCGCCGAACCCCTCGGTTGCCTCACCTGCGAAGAGCTAATCATTGACCCGATTTACTGCTAAAGAACGCCAATTAAATAACCGCGCCAACTCGCGCTGAAACCACGCTTTGGCAAACGTCCATTCGCGCTTTACTGTGGTTTCGGAGAGTTCAAGGACGTAAGCGGTTCACTACTGAGGCCGCCGAAGAAACGCAACTCCACGATTCGGGATTGCCGCGCGTCCAGTTTTTCCAGACTCAGCAGAGCCTCTTCCAAAGCCAGCACGTCGAGTTCCGTCTCTTGCCGAAAGCTGACGGCTTCATCGAGCGTGATTTTTTGTCCCGCGCCGCGTTTTTGCGAACGCTTGGCGCGGGCGTGGTCAACTAAAATATTCCGCATGACCTGCGCGGCGACAACGAAACTCTGCAAGTGGCGTTGAGCAATCCCAGCAATCTCGCCGTCGGCACGGATTTCGCGTTAGGCGGCGGTTTTGTTTGGCGGTGGGTTTATGCCGTCGCTATTTTGGGGCTGTGCGGGCGCAGGTAGAGGTTTGTCCAGGTCAAGGAAAACGCGGCGAGAGCGATAATGACGAATGCCGCCGCCGATGGTTCGTACAGTTCGCTAAAACTGATGAAGGCGATGGTTGTCGCTATGATGCGCGTGGTTTCCGAGAGCCAGACCCACGCTTTGGCTTCTAAAATGCCGCCCCAATTGACGATTTGCTGCCACAACAGTAACGCGCCCAACCAACGCGCCCCGATGCTCCAAGTAGAGTTGGCCCTTATCACCATCAGCATCAGGGCGATGCCGGTCAGGAGGTTGACAAACAGATACGGCTTGGCGTGGGCGAACATCGGCGGGCGATAGCGCACTTGGTTGGCGGGCGTGATTTCCGCCATTTCTTTCGCCGGCAAACCGCGTGGACGCCAGCCCGCCGGCATAAACCAGAGGCGGATTTTGTCCCACCAATAGGGCGCGGCAACGGCGTCGCGCCACAAAACCAGATAGTAGTGAAAGTTGATGAGCAAAGGATTCCACGATTGAGGATGGTTGTAGATGCCGTAAACGACCTTTTCGCGTTCTTCGGCGAACGTGCCAAACATCTTGTCCCAGATGATGAGAAACTCGCCGAAATTTTTGTCGAGATAGGGGAAATTGACGCCGTGATGCACGCGATGATGCGACGGCGTGGTGAAATACTTCTCAAACCAGCCGAGTTTGCCGATAAATTCCGTGTGGTGCAGAAAGGCGACGAACAGATGAACGCCCGACATCGCGTAGATGTGCAAGGGCTTGAAGCCGATGAGCGTCAAGGGCCAGAAAAAGAGAAAAGAGGTGAGCCTTTGCGTCACGCTGGCGCGGAGGGCGACCATAAAATTCATCTCTTCCGCCGAATGGTGCGGCGAATGCGCGGCCCACATAATGTTTAGCGCATGGCCCCAGCGATGCACCCAATAGAAGATAAAGTCAACGCCAAGTAGCAGTAAAACGAACGTGAGCGCGTTTAGCTCAATCGTAAAAAGGCGGTAATGCTCCCACAAATAGCCGTAAACCAGATAGACGCCCGCCGCCACCAAGACGTTCACCGTCTGATTGCCCAACGCCGTGCCGAAATTGGCGACGGCTTCGGGAAACGAAATGTAATCGCGCCGGTAAAGCCAATTGAGCAGCATCTCCAAGACGACGAAAAAC
>JAYVJN010000276.1:0-2522 GCA_043769325.1 Acidobacteriota bacterium | reverse complement strand
ACGCAAGAGTTATTGCCCACTAACGAAGAAGTTGACTTTGCGCGGCAGCACGCCGAAGCGGAAAAGCAACGCGCCGAAGCCGAACGCGATGCGGAAGCTATTGCGCGCCGCCAAGCCGAAAGCGAGGCCGCGCAAAAAGATGCGGAGATTGCGCGTTTGTTGGCGGAATTGGCGCGGTTGCGCGGCCTGTGAAACATTTCCCCCAGAGCTTAAAGTACCGCCAACGGGCCGCAAAAAACTTTCCGCCGGGCGTCATTCGTGCGACAATGGCCGCAGCTTTGACACTGAAAAGGAATTAACCCCATGCGCCCCGACTTGCAACAATCGCCCCGCTTTACGCCATCCACGCGCCGCTACCTGCTGGCTTTCTTGCTCTTATTCATCCTTCATCCCTCATCCCTCATCCTTTCGCAGACGCCCGTGTTGCGGCTGGAAACGGGGATGCACACCGCCGCCATCAGGCAAATCGGAGTTGATGCCGCCGGAAAGTTTTTGGTTACGGCTTCGGACGACAAGACCGCGCGAGTCTGGGACATTGCGACGGGAGAATTACTGCGCGTACTGCGTCCACCAGTCGGCGCGGGCAACGAAGGCAAACTTTATTCGACTGCCATTTCGCCCGACGGCAGCACCGTCGCCGTTGGCGGTTGGACCGGTTACGAATGGGACAAAACACATTCAATTTATCTGTTTGACCGTGCGAGTGGGCGACTCATTCGGCGGTTGAGTGGTTTGCCGGATGTCGTTGATCATCTCGTCTTTTCGCCGGACAGCAAATATCTCGCAGCAATGCTCGGCTCAAATGTTCGCGTTTATGAAACCAGCGGCTGGCAACAAATCGGAGCGGATGCTGATTACGGCAACCAGCAGAGTAAAGGCGCGGATTTTGACCAGAGCGGGCGACTGGTAACGAGTTGCTGGGACGGATTCATCAGACTCTATGCCGTCAGTCAGAGCGGGTTACGGCGGCTCGCCAAGAAAAAGACAAGCGGCGGCAAACAACCATACTCGGTGAGGTTCTCGCCTGACGGTGGCAAAATTGCCGTCGGGTTTGCGGATTCAGCCAGTGTCAATGTGTTGTCAGCAACGGATTTGAGTTTGCTCTTTGCGCCCGACACAAGCAGCGTGAACAACGGAAGTTTAATCAGCGTGGCGTGGTCGGTGATGGGCGACGTGCTTTACGCTGGTGGAGGATACCAAACGAGCGGCAATTCTCCGATTCGCTTTTGGACAAACGGCGGGCGCGGCAGTTATCAAGAGACGAACGCCTCGCTCGGCGGAGTTTCCGATATTCAGCCGCTGCCAAACGGTGACGTGATTTACGGCGCGGGCGGTCCGGCGTGGGGAACGATTGACGCGAGCGGCAAACGCACCAAATTTGTCACGTCCGCGATTGCCGATTATCGCGCTTTGTTGAAAAACTTCAAATTATCGAATGACGGCGCGGAATTCCAATTCGGTTATCAAAAGTTTGGCAAAGAACCGACCCAGTTTTCTTTGAGTGAACGTCGTTTGATTGCCGCCGATGGCAACAACGCCAAACTGCAATCGCCGCGCACTGACGCGCTCAACATCACTGATTGGCTTAGTGATGACAATATAACTTCCTACGAACCTAAGCTCAACGGCAGCAAGCTGAAATTGCTGCAATACGAATCATCGTATAGTCTCGCCATCGCGCCCGACAACTCGAAGTTTCTGCTCGGAACGGCTTTTCGCATTCGTTTGTTTGACCAGACGGGCAAAGAATTGTGGAGTGCGCGTCCGCCCGGCACGGCGTGGAGCGTCAACATTTCGGGCGACGGGCGTTTGGCGGTGGCGGCGTTCGGCGACGGCACGATTCGTTGGTATCGGCTCAAGGACGGGGCAGAGTTGCTGGCGTTCTTTCCGCACAATGACAAAAAGCGTTGGGTGTTGTGGACGCCACAGGGCTATTACGACGCTTCGGCGGGCGCGGAAGACCTCATCGGCTGGCATATTAACAATGGCCCCGACGCGGCGGCAGACTTTTACCCTCTGGCGCGGTTCTTTGAGCAGTATTACCGGCCCGACCTCGTGAGCGAAGTGCTGGCAACCGTCTCCACCGTGCCGGAAGTCTTGGCGCGGCGCGGCGAAAAGGAACGCACCGCCGCCGCCACGAACATCAAACGCCCGCCGCGCGTGGCGTTTCTGGCGCAAACGGGCGCGTTGACGACGGACGGCGAACAGTTTGAGTTATGCCTCGCCGCCGAAGATTTGGGCGGCGGCGTGGATGAAGTGCGGCTCTACCAAAACGGCAAACTCGTCACCGCCGACGCCGTGCGCGAATTCGGCTTGGGCGCGGGCGCGGCGGCTAAATCTATCGGCTGCAACGCTGACACGCGCCAACTCGGACTCGGCGCGGGCAAGCAACAGCAACGCCGCTTTGCCGTGACGCTGACCGAAGGCGTCAACCAATTCAAGGCCATCGCTCTCAGCCAAGACCGCATCGAAAGCAACCCTGCCGAATTCTCCGTCACCTTGCGGGGCGTAACGCAGACCGC
>JAYVJN010000275.1:0-13650 GCA_043769325.1 Acidobacteriota bacterium | reverse complement strand
GTGACGGATGCGGCGGAAAAACCGAAACCGAAATTCACCTACACCAACGGCGAGACGGTGCGTATCAAATCCGGCCCCTTCGCCAGCTTTACCGGCAAGGTCGAAGAGGTCAACGAAGACAAGACCACGCTTAAAGTTACTGTTACCATTTTCGGACGTTCAACTCCGGTTGAGCTGAACTTTTTAGATGTCGAGAAAGTTACTTTTGCCGAAGAAGAATAAGGACATTGCAGCATTGGCTGCATCGTAAATTGCAATCATGGCGAAGAAAATTACCGGTTATATTAAATTACAAGTTACGGCGGGCAAGGCTAATCCGGCCCCGCCGATTGGCCCTGCGCTCGGTCAACATGGCGTGAACATCATGGAGTTCTGTAAGCAGTTCAACGCCAAAACCGCGCAGATGGATCCGGATATGAAAATTCCGGTTGTCATCACGGTTTACGCTGACCGTTCGTTTACTTTTGAAACCAAAACACCGCCGGCGGCAGATTTGCTGCGTAAAGCGGCGGGCATCCCTAAAGGTTCAGGCAAGGCGAACAGTGAAAAAGTCGGCAGTATTACGCGAGCCACTATCGAAGAAATCGCTAAGGCCAAGATGCCCGATTTGAATACGAAAAGCCTGGAAGCGGCAATGCGCACCATTGAAGGCACGGCCAAAAGCATGGGCTTAACGATTGAGTAACAATTGTATTTGAGATTTCAGAGGTGAGATTTCAAATACCTGAGAGGGAGAAGTTTTAAGAACTTCGCTTGCACCTCAAGAGGTTAATAATGCCGAAACGTAGTAAGAATTACCGCGCCGCATTAACGAAAATTGACCTGCACCACAAGTACACCTTGGGCGAAGCCATCGGCAAAGTAAAAGAGATGGCCTACGCTAAGTTCGACGAAACCGTTGAACTGACGATGTGGCTTGGGGTTGACCCGCGCAAAGCCGACCAATTGGTGCGTGGCACGACTGTGCTGCCGCACGGCACCGGCAGAACCAAGCGTGTGCTGGTCATCGCGCAAGGCGACAAAGTTCGTGAAGCTGAAGAAGCCGGTGCTGATTTCGCCGGCGGCCAGGAAATGGTTGACAAAATCAAAGGCGGCTGGATGGATTTCGACGCCGTTATCGCCACGCCCGATATGATGCGCTTCGTCGGCGTTTTAGGTAAAATCCTCGGCCCGCGCGGTTTGATGCCCAACCCTAAGACAGGCTCTGTGACGCTTGATGTAAAAACGGCGGTGGAAGAAACCAAAGCCGGCAAGGTTGAATATCGCGTGGACAAAACCGGCGTTATTCACGTTGGCGTGGGCAAGGTTTCCTTTGACGACGATAAGTTGAGCGAAAACCTGCGTGTTTTGATTGACGCGGTGATGAAAGCCAAACCGACTACTTCAAAGGGCAAATACGTCAAAAAAATCAACTTAGCTTGCACCATGAGCCCTGGCGTGTTGGTGGACGAGGCTTCAACCATTAAATAAGTGAGGAGCAAACGATGAAAACAAGAGCGACAAAACAGATAAGTTTAGAAGCCCTCACTGCCAAATTCCAGCAGAATCCAACGGCGATTGTCGTGGGATTCAATAAGCTGACGGTCACGAAAGACCAGGAATTACGCGAGCAGTTGCGCGAAATCGGCGCAACATATGAGGTGGTCAAAAACACATTAGCGCGCAAGGCGGCTGAGGGCACGCCCTTTGCCGAAGCCAGCGCGCATTTCAAAGGCACTACGGCGTTGGCGTTGTCCGCGACTGATCCGGTAACGCTTGCCAAAACGCTGACCAAGTTTGTCAAAACCAACGGCGATTTTCTCACTTTCAAAGTGGGCGTCGTCGAAGGCAAAACGGTTTCGCTGCAAGATGTCGAAGCGATAGCGAGCTTGCCGTCGAAAGAGGAACTTATTTCCAAACTCATGTTCCTCATCAATTGCCAGGCGCAGCGTTTGGTCACGGTAATCAATGCCGTGCCGCGCAATCTGGCGGTTGTCATTAAGCAAATCGGCGAACAAAAAGGCGAAGCCTAACATTATCCTGTATTTGGTATCTGGTATTGAGCAAGGCAAATACCAAATCAAAAATACCAAACGCAAAAACAGGCCGGAACGCGGAAAAACGAGCAAGGGCGATATGTCAGATCGCCTGTTCTGGCTCGGACACCGGATTAAGTTGTGATGCAACCAACTACTGCGGCGTCCCGTGGGGCTCAAGGCTAAACAACCAACGAAAGAACCCCTAGAGGAGAGGATTGATAATTTATCATGGCAGCAACAAAAGAAGATGTGATTGAGTATTTGAAGGGTGTGACCCTTCTCGAAGCTTCGCAACTCGTCAAAGAGTTGGAAGAAATTTTCGGCGTTTCGGCAGCCGCCGCGACGGTAGCCGTTGGCGGCGGTGGCGGCGCGGCGGCAGAAGCCGCTCCGGTGGTGGAAGAACAGACTGAATTTGACGTGATTTTGACCGCCGCCGGCGAGAAGAAAATCAATGTCATCAAGGTCGTCCGCGAACTTACCGCTTTGGGCTTGAAAGAGGCCAAAGATTTAGTGGACGGCGCGCCGAGCAAAGTCAAAGAAGGCGTCACTAAAGATGAAGCGGAAGCAGTTAAAGCCAAACTTACTGAGGCCGGCGCAGGCGTCGAAATTAAGTAACCATCTTTTCCGGGTAATAGTAAATCGTGGCAAGTTGTGTCTTGCCACGATTTACGGATTGCCATTTGGCGTATCGTTGGACAGCGGGGTAAGCTTTTGAGCTACTTTAAGAGATTGACACTCTCCGGCCAAACCTAACGGTTATGGCGTGAGATTCTTGGGAAACGCGGGCGGTAAACGCGCTACGTTAGCTCCCAAAGGGTCTGCCCGGCCCTTTTGTTATTTCTCTCTTTGGCGTGCTGGTTTTTACCTGGCAGACTTCCAGCCAGAACCGCCTAACTGATGTTCAAAGAGCCGCAAGTTCGCTTATGTTGAGTGTGACCATCAAACACAAGCTGTTGATGAACTTCGTATGGCAGAGATTAGCCAAGTGCGGGATGAAGAGCAAGCTACGCCTCAATGGGCGCGCGCCGCTACATCTCCAACCAAACCCTACGCGCCTAAAGCCGCTCCGCATTATGGTTGGAGCATTGCGGGCGCGAAGAAAAGGTAAAAATCGCTGTGGCGTTACTCTCACAACAATCAGACAAACGACAGCCTCCGCTTTTCGTTTTTAGAGCGGTCAGGTAGAAATCTACCCTGACCGCATTTTGCCATGTCTGAGGCAGCCAGCGACGCGCCAGGCGCAACGTGTCGCCGCTTAACCATCGCGCCGCATTCGCACTTACGCCCGTTTGTAATGAACCTTACGCGCGGGCCGGGCATAAATTAACCAACCTTTGATTGAAATAGATGTTTACCAATCCATTACAGACATCCGGCACCGGCATCGGACGGCGCACGAGCCAAGCACCGACGCGCGTAGATTTTTCCAAAATCAAGACTGCGGCGCGTATCCCGAATCTTATCGAAATTCAGAAAGAATCTTATAACCGGTTCTTGCAGATGGATTTGTTGCCCGAAGAGCGGCAGCACGTCGGATTGCAAGCGGTGTTGAGTTCCGTTTTCCCGATTTCCGATTTTCGCGGCACGGCCAATCTTGATTTCGTCGAATACCAAATCGGCAACTGGCAATGCAAATGCGGCCAGCGCGAGGGTTTGGAATATCTGCGCGCCAATTGTAAAACGTGTGCGGCGCGGATTCAGGTTGATCCGTTGAACCCAGGCGAAACAATGTGCCGTTCCTGCGGCACGTTCAACCAGGTGCGGCCTGATTTGTGTCCGAATTGCGGCGAACCCGT
Source organism: Acidobacteriota bacterium (assembly GCA_043769325.1). Classification (GTDB taxonomy): domain Bacteria; phylum Acidobacteriota; class Blastocatellia; order Pyrinomonadales; family Pyrinomonadaceae; genus JAYVJN01. The sequence continues at coordinate 9,836 of JAYVJN010000275.1, read as the reverse complement.
TAGCCTGAAACACAAACACGACCAGGTGGAGTGCCAGGAACGCGGGATGTCTTACAGCGTGCCGCTCAAGGTGAAAATTCGCCTCACGGTGTTCGACAAAGACCCCGATACCGAAGTGGTTTCGGTGCGTGACATCAAAGAAGAAGACGTATTTTTCGGCGAAATCCCGCTCATGACCGATACCGGCACGTTCATTATCAACGGTACGGAGCGGGTCATCGTCTCGCAACTTCATCGCAGCCCCGGCGTCTTTTTCAAAAAGGCGGGACAGGCTTATTCGGCTAAAGTTATTCCTTATCGCGGTTCCTGGGCCGAGTTTGAATACGACCAGAAAAACCTGCTCTACGTCCGTGTTGGCAAGCGTAAGTTTATTGCCACTATCTTTTTGCGCGCTTTAGCTTTATGGCGCAACATGGATTTCGGGGCGCAATTCACCAGTGACTCGCAATTAGAGGAAGGGGTCAAAGCCGCGCATTTCGGCGATGAAGATTTGCTGCGAATGTTTTACTCCTTCGACACAGTGCGGGTTATCGGCGGCAAACTTTACATCAATGTGCCGCCCACAGGCGGGACTAATCTGGTTGGCTTGCGGGCTGATGAAGAAGTGAAGGGCACGGGTGATGTCATTGTCAAAGCCGGCAAGAAAATCACTAACCATGCGCTGGAACTGATGCGTAAACAGGGGATTACAGAAATTCTGATTGACCCCACGCAATTTGAGGGCGCGTTTGCCTTGTCCGACATCGTGAACACGCAAACCGGCGAGGTAGTCACTGAGTCAAACAGCGAAATCACGACTGCCAAGTTGCAGGAAATCATCGAAAGCGGTCACATTCCCTCGTTTGAGGCGTTTTTCCCCGAACGCGACGATGTGGGCGTGGTTCTAGCGCAGACGCTCAAAAAAGACGTTATTCAAAAACCTGTGGACGCTTTGCTGGAAATCTACCGCAAGATGCGCCCGGGCGACCCGCCGACGGTGACGACGGCTTACCGCTTGTTGGAAAGTATGTTTTTCGATGCGCGTAAGTTTGATATTTCGCGGGTGGGCCGTTTGAAATTCAATATCAAAATGCGTGACCGCGAGATGTTGGCGGTCAAGACATTAGATGAAAAACGCGCCATTGAACGCGACCGCCTGGAAGACCCTTTGGTTGCCGCCAATGATTTCTTTAAGGTCGTCGGCTATGTTTTGAAAATGCGGAAAAATCCGCTGGATCACAATACGGGCCGCCCGCTTTATAAAGAAGACGACATTGACCATTTGGGCAATCGTCGCGTGCGGGCCGTCGGCGAATTGTTGGAAAACCAGTTTCGGCTTGGCTTAGAGCGCATGGAACGGGCCATCAAAGAAAAGATGTCCATCCAGCAAGAGATGCACACGACCATGCCGCGCGACCTTATCAACGCCAAGCCGGTGACGGCGGCGGTGCGCGAATTCTTTGGTTCGTCGCAACTCTCGCAGTTCATGGATCAAACGAACCCGCTCTCGGAAATTACCCACAAACGCCGCTTGTCGGCTTTGGGGCCGGGCGGCCTGTCCCGTGAACGCGCCGGTTTTGAAGTGCGCGACGTGCACCCGACGCACTACGGGCGCATCTGTCCGATTGAGACGCCGGAAGGCCCGAACATCGGCCTGATTTCGTCGCTCTCGTGCTTTGCGCGCATTAATGAGTTCGGTTTTATCGAATCGCCTTACCGTAAAGTTGTGGATGGCGCAGTGATCGAATATGTCCGCGTTACTAACGGCGGCGACACGAAATACAAACCCGGCGCGCATATCCCGCAAGAGGAATTCGAGGCCATCAACGCCGCCCTCAAAGAAGGCAAACACAAGGCTGAGAGCGACCCCGAACCTTTTTACTTAACCGCTTGGGAAGAGGACAAATACGTTGTCGGCCAGGCCAATATTGAGTTGGACGAAAGCGGGCGCATCGTGGCCGAACGCAACGCGGCGCGAAAGGCCGGCGAATTTTTGCTGGCCCGCCGTGAAGACATCGAGTACATGGACGTAAGCCCCAAGCAACTCGTGTCCGTTGCCGCTTCGTTGATTCCGTTTCTGGAAAACGACGACGCCAACCGCGCCTTGATGGGTTCCAATATGCAACGCCAATCGGTGCCGCTCTTACGCGCCGAAGCACCGTTCATCGGAACCGGTATGGAGAAAACGACGGCCCGCGATTCCGGCGCAGTCGTGGCGGCGCGGCGCGACGGCGTGGTTGATTACGTTGACTCTGAGCGCATCATCGTAAAAGCCGACCACAATCTGGACGGCACGATTTCGCGCGAGGTGACGGCGGATATTTACACGCTGGTCAAGTTCAAACGTTCTAACCAAAACACTTGTATCAATCAACGCCCGATTGTGCAGGTTGGCGAACGGGTTGCCAAAGGCCAGGTTTTGGCCGACGGCCCCTGTACCGATAAAGGCGAACTCGCGCTGGGTCGTAACGTGTTAGTGGCTTTCATGCCCTGGCGCGGCTACAACTTTGAGGACGCGATTTTGGTCAGCGAACGATTGGTAAAAGAGGATTTTTACACCTCAATTCACATCGAAGAACTGGAAATCGAAGCCCGCGACACCAAACTCGGCCCCGAAGAAATCACGCGGGACATCCCGAATGTCGGCGAAAATATGCTGCGTGATTTGGACGAAAGCGGCATCATCCGTATCGGCGCGCAGGTCAAACCGGGTTCGATTCTCGTCGGTAAAGTGACGCCCAAAGGCGAAACCCAACTAACGGCGGAAGAAAAACTCTTACGCGCCATCTTCGGCGAAAAGGCCGGCGATGTGAAGGACGCTTCGTTGACTTCGCCCCCAGGCATTGACGGCACAGTAGTTGACGTGCAGGTCTTTACGCGCAAAGGCCAGGAAAAAGACCAGCGTTCGCTCAACATTGAAGAGAATGAAGAAGAAAAGCTGCGCCGCGACTTAGAGGACGAAATTCGCATCCTTACCGAACAGCGCGACAAGCGTATTTATGAACTCTTTGACGGACGCAAACTCGCCAAAGACCTGGTGATTGATAAGGAAACCGGCGCGACGCTGGCGAAAGGAGAAGCCCTGACGCCGGAAATGCTGCAAGGCGTGGACACTAAATTGCTGCGCAAGGCCGACTTAGTTTCCAAGACCTCGGATGTGGCGGCGGAAATTCGTGAATACGAGGAGCGCACCGAACGCCAAATCAAGATTCTCTCCGATATTTACGAGGAGAAAATCGCTAAACTGCGGCAAGGGGATGAGTTAAGCCCTGGCGTTATCAAGATGGTGAAAGTCTTTATCGCCATGAAGCGCAAATTGAGCGTGGGCGATAAGATGGCCGGACGGCACGGTAACAAGGGCGTCATCGCGCGTATCTTGCCCGAAGAAGATATGCCTTATATGCCTGACGGCACGCCGGTTGACATCGTTTTGAACCCGCTGGGCGTGCCTTCGCGCATGAACGTCGGGCAGATTTTGGAAACCCACTTGGGTTGGATTGCCAAAGTCTTGGGCGTTCACTATGCCACGCCTGTTTTTGACGGCGCGACGGAGAAAGAAATCAAACTCTTACTCACTGACGCGCACAATAAACTGGATGAAATAGGACTGCCGCAAATCGTCAATGATTCGGGCAAGACTATTCTTTATGACGGGTTGACCGGTGAGCCGTTCGAGCAAAAGGTAACCATTGGTTACATTTATATGCTCAAACTGTCGCATCTGGTGGACGACAAGATTCATGCCCGTTCCATCGGCCCGTACAGCTTGATTACGCAACAACCGCTCGGCGGCAAGGCGCAATTCGGCGGCCAACGCTTCGGCGAAATGGAAGTCTGGGCGTTGGAAGCCTACGGCGCGGCGCATATTCTCCAAGAATTGCTGACCGTTAAATCGGACGATGTGGCGGGCCGCTCTAAGATTTACGAGGCCATCGTCAAGGGCGAAGCCGATTTTGAGCCGAATGTGCCGGAGTCATTTAATGTCCTCGTGCGCGAGTTGCAATCGCTCTGTCTCGACGTGGAACTCGTCAAGAAGGGTGAACTCAGCGAACAGGACGACACGCAAGGCATGGCGCTGCAAGTTGGCGGCGTAGAGTAGTATTTAATGGTGAACGGTGAGTGGTGAGTGGATAATCATATCTGAAATTCACCATTCACCACTAACCACTCACCATTAGGAGATATATGTTCGGAAGATTCCAAGAAAAGCAACCATTAGCACCCGATTTTGAGGCGATTCGCATTAGTTTGGCTTCACCGGAGAAAATCCGTCTGTGGTCACACGGCGAAGTAACCAAGCCGGAAACGATTAACTATCGCACTTTCAAACCGGAGCGCGACGGGCTGTTTTGCGCCCGTATCTTCGGCCCCGTGTCGGATTGGGAATGCTTGTGCGGCAAATATAAACGCATGAAGCATCGCGGCGTGATTTGCGACAAATGCGGCGTCGAAGTCACACAGGCCAAAGTGCGCCGGGAACGCCTGGGCCACATCGAATTAGCCAGCCCCTGTTCGCACGTCTGGTTCTTCAAAGGCTTGCCTTCGCGTATCGGGCATCTGCTTGATTTGCCTTTGCGCGAACTGGAAAAAGTCCTTTATTTTGAATCGTATATCGTGGTTGACCCAGGCGACGCGCCGGTCAAAGAGCGCGAGCTTTTGACCGATGAGCGTTACCGCGAATTGTGGCGCGAATACCCGCACCAATTCGTCGCCAAGATGGGCGCGGAGGCCATTAAAGAACTGTTAATGATGGTCAATATCGCCGAGTTAGCCGTCGAACTGCGCCAGAAAATGAAGGAGGAAACGTCGCAACAAAAGAAGCTGAAATACTCCAAACGGCTCAAAGTCTCGATGTCCTTTCTGCGTTCCGGCAACAAGCCCGAATGGATGATTCTGGATGTGATTCCGGTCATTCCGCCGGAACTGCGCCCGTTAGTGCCTTTGGATGGCGGACGTTTCGCCACTTCAGACTTAAACGATTTGTACCGCCGCGTTATCAACCGCAACAACCGCTTGAAAAAGCTGATGGAATTGCGCGCGCCGGAAGTCATTGTGCGTAACGAAAAGCGTATGTTGCAGGAAGCCGTTGACGCTTTGTTTGACAACGGACGGCGTGGGCGCGTCTTGCGCGGCGTCAATAATCGCCCGCTAAAATCTTTGAGTGGCACGCTCAAAGGCAAACAGGGCCGTTTTCGGCAAAACCTGCTTGGCAAGCGCGTGGACTATTCGGGCCGCTCGGTTATCGTGGTCGGGCCGGAACTGAAGCTGCACCAGTGCGGCTTGCCCAAAAAGATGGCGTTGGAATTATTCAAACCATTTATCTACAATCAATTAGAAAAACAGGGCAGCGCGGCCACTATCAAACAGGCGCGCGAAATGGTGGAACGCCAGGAGCCGATGGTCTGGGACATTTTGGAAGAGGTCATTAAGGAGCATCCGGTTTTGCTGAACCGCGCCCCGACGCTTCACCGTCTCGGCATTCAAGCCTTTGAACCGGTTTTGGTCGAAGGCAAGGCCATCAAGATTCACCCGCTTGTCTGCACGGCCTTCAACGCGGACTTTGACGGCGACCAGATGGCGGTGCACATCCCACTTTCACCCGAAGCGCAAATCGAAGCGTCGGTCTTGATGTTGTCCAAAAACAACATTCTCTCGCCGGCTTCGGGCCAACCGATTGCCGTGCCGTCGCAGGATATTGTCTTGGGCTGTTATTACTTAACCCTTAGCCGCCCGGATTTGAAAGGCGAAAACCCTAAGCGCGTTTTTGGTTCTACCAACGATGTTTTGTTGGCCTTAGACGCGGGCGAAATTGCTACGCAGACAGTCATTAAGTTGCGTCTGCAATGCGATTTGGTGGACTTGGTACAAGAACACGATAACCAAAACCTGATGCGCGCGACGGTGCATAAAAACGTCAATCGTATCATTGAAACCACGCCGGGCCGGGTTATCTTTAATGACCGCATCGGTGAAGGATTGCCCTTCATCAATGGTGCTTTGAAGAAACGTGGACTCCAATCGTTAGTTAATTTTTGCCATCTGCGTCTTGGTCACGAAACTACGGTCAAGATGTTAGACGATTTGAAAACACTGGGCTTTCTCTTTGCGACGAAGGCCGGTATTTCCATCGGCATTGACGATTTAGTCACGCCGCCGAGCAAAAAAGGTTTGGTGGACAAAGCCGAACAGAGCGTCATCGAGGTCGAAAACCAATACCTCGACGGCGTTATCACCAACGGCGAACGCCATAACAAAGTCATCAGCATCTGGAACGAAGTGACTGACCAAGTGGCGAAAGAGATGTTCCGGGAGATGACCGAACGCGAGCGCATTTCCGGTGAAATGAACCCGATTTCAGTCATGGCTGATTCTGGCGCGCGGGGTTCGGCGCAACAGATTCGCCAATTGGCGGGTATGCGCGGATTGATGGCGAAGCCGGACGGCTCAATTATCGAAACGCCCATCAAGGCCAATTTCCGCGAAGGCTTGAACGTGCTGCAATACTTTATTTCCACGCACGGCGCGCGTAAAGGCTTGGCGGACACGGCGTTGAAGACCGCCGACTCGGGCTACCTGACGCGCCGCTTAGTGGATGTGGCGCAAGACGTTATCGTTTCCGAAGACGATTGCGGCACGGCGCGTGGCATTAACGCCATCGCCATCATCGAAGCCGGTGAAGAAATCGAATCCTTGCGTGACCGCATCATTGGGCGCACCGCTCTCAACGATGTGGCGGATCCCATTGAAGGCTCGCTTATTGTCGAATCCAATGAGGAAATTACCGAAGATATAGCCAGCGAAATTCAAAATTCCGGTGTTCTCAAAGTGCAAATCCGTTCGGGTCTGACCTGCGAGGCCAGGCGTGGCGTCTGCGTTAAGTGCTACGGGCGTAACCTGGCAACGGGCAATCTCGTGGAAATCGGTGAAGCGGTGGGCGTCATCGCGGCGCAATCCATCGGCGAACCCGGCACACAGTTAACCATGCGTACTTTCCACGTTGGCGGCACGGCGCGTTTGGAAGAATCTTCCAAGCACGAAGCGACGCGCAACGGCACGATTAAGTACGATGGTCTCCGCGTGGTGAAAAACCGCAAGGATGAAACTACCGCGATGAACCGCAACGGCGCGTTGTCTCTGTTGGACGAACGCGGGCGCGAAGTGGCGCGTTACCAAATGGTTTACGGGGCGCATATCAAGGTTGCCGACGGTCAAACAGTCAGCGAAGACGAATTGCTGGCGACTTGGGATTCGTTCACTTTCTCTATTCTTACCGAGGTCAAAGGAACGGTTAAATTCAATGACCTCAAGGAAGGCATCACTTTTGAGGAAGACCGCGACCCGATTAGCGGCACGATTAACCGTGTGGTGAAAGAATCTCCCGACGACAAGAAACAACCCCGCATAGAAATCCGCGACGGGGCCGGTAAAACTCTGAAAACCTATCAGATGCCGGTTGCGGCCATTCTCAATGTGGAAGACGGCGAAGCGGTTGAACCGGGCGATATGCTGGCGAAGATTCCGCGCGCAACCTCGAAAACCAAAGACATTACGGGCGGTTTGCCGCGCGTCGTGGAACTGTTTGAGGCGCGTAAACCTGGCGAAACGGCGGTCATGGCCGAGATTGACGGCGAAGTGAAATTCGGCTCAATTACACGCGGCAAACGGCGCGTTGTCATCGTCGGCGACGACGGCCAGGAACGTGAATACGACATCCCACGCGGCACCCATATCAACGTCCAAGAGGGCGACCGCGTGCGCGCCGGCGAACCTCTGATGGACGGCCCGCGTAACCCGCATGACATCCTTAAAGTGTTAGGCATGGAGCGTTTGCAAGAATATATTGTGAACGAAATTCAAGAAGTCTATCGCTTGCAGGGCGTGAACATCAACGACAAACACATCGAAGTTATTGTGCGCCAGATGTTGCGCTGGGTGAAAATTAACGATGTCGGCGATACTGAATTCTTGCTTGAAGAACAAGTTGACCGCTTCCGTTTCCAAGACGAAAATAACCGTATTCTGGAAGCTGGCGGCGAACCCGCCAAAGCCGACGCGCTGCTCTTGGGCATTACCAAAGCGTCTCTCTCAACCGATTCGTTTATCTCGGCGGCGTCTTTCCAGGAAACGACCCGCGTGCTGACCGAAGCGGCGATTTCGGGCCGCGTGGACTTCTTGCGCGGTTTGAAAGAGAACGTCATCATGGGCCGCCTGATTCCCGCCGGCACGGGGATGCACTTTTACCGCAACGTCAAACTTGAACGCGACGAGACAATCGAAAAAGACCGCCGCGACGAGTATGACGAGTTTCCCGAAATCGTTGGCGGGCTCGACCTGCCTATTCCTTTGGTGGCTGCGGTTAGTGACGCTGAAATCGCCGCCGCCGGCATGGAAATCGAAGAATTGGAAACCGACGCCTTCGACGCGGAAGACGCTTTTGCGGATAGCTTGGATGAGTTCCCCGAAGGCGAACTTGAACTGGTAGAAGCAGAAATCGGCGATTCGGACGAATAACCGGCAACGGACAACAAACGCATAGATTCAGGCCGGCGCGAGTGGCAAACTTGCGCCGGCCTGTCTTGCGAAGGCGTGCGCCAGCGACGCTTTTGCTTTATTTTGTGGTAAGTAATCGGCCACCAATGAAGCCAGTAGGCAGTAGGCAGTAGAAACAGACAGTAGAAACAGACAGATGTTGCTACTGGCGACCCCGCCGGTAAGTCATTGGCGCAGACCGCGACGGCGGCGGCGTTTCTGGCTGTGTTAGCGCAACGCGGTTTCTTACTGCCGGCTGCCTGCTGCTGGCTGCCTGCTGCCGCGTTGCGGCCTTTTCTTGTCACGGTTTACCATTTACGCTTTACTACTTAGTTATGCCTAAAACGACTCTAATCAAGAACGGCACACTGGTGACGATGAACGCGGAAGGTTCCGTCTTCACTGGGGATTTACTCTTTGAGGGTCGCAATATCATGGCCCTGGGCGCGGATTTAGGCGCACGGGCTGACGAAGTTATTGACGCGGCGGGGTGCGCTGTGCTGCCTGGTTTTGTGCAGACCCATATTCATCTGTGTCAAACTTTGATGCGCGGCGCGGCGGATGATTTGTCGCTCATTGACTGGCTAAAAAAGCGCGTCTGGCCTTTGGAGGCGGCGCATAAAGCCTCATCCGTGAGGGCCTCGGCGCGTTTGGGAATTGCCGAACTCATCAAAGGCGGGACGACTTGCGCCTTGACAATGGAGACCGTCAAGCACACGGATGAGGTTTTCGCCGCCGTGCAGGAAAGTGGTTTTCGCGCCACTGTCGGCAAGTGCATGATGGACAAGGGCGACGAAGTCCCGGCGGGCTTAATGGAAGAATGCGGGGCGTCGGTGGCGGAAAGCGTGCGCTTGTTGAAACAATGGCACGGACGCGAACGTGGGCGTATCCGTTATTGTTTCGCGCCGCGTTTCGCCGTCAGTTGCACTAAAGAATTGCTGCTGGAAGTCGCGCGCCACGCCCGCGAGAACGGCGTTACGGTGCACACGCACGCTTCGGAAAACCGCACTGAAATCGAAATCGTCCAACGCGAAACAGGGCAGCGCAACATTACTTACTTGCATTCATTGGGTTTAACCGGACGCCGCGTGGTATTGGCGCATTGCGTTCATCTGATTGAAGAAGAAATTAGCTGCCTCGCACGCACCGGCACGCACGTTGCGCATTGCCCTTCGTCCAATCTGAAACTGGGTTCCGGCATCGCCAAAATTCAGGAACTATTGGAGCGCGGCGTCTCGGTTTCGCTGGGCGCGGACGGCGCGCCTTGCAACAACCGCTTGGATATGTTTACCGAAATGCGGACGGCGGCCCTGTTGCAGAAAGTTCAG
>JAYVJN010000274.1:0-6774 GCA_043769325.1 Acidobacteriota bacterium | reverse complement strand
GGCGCAGTGACGCTTAGTGGCGGCGGCGTTTATCGCAGTCAAGATGGCGGCGAAACGTGGCAACGCCTGGACTCGCGCGAATCCAACTTGCCAAGCCAGAGAATATGGGCTTTGGCGTTCGATTTGCGCTCACCGGGCCGTCTCTTGGTTGGTTCACATTCGGCTGGTATTTATGTGTTGGAGAGTAATACCGGACTGTCAGCTAATAACGAAACGCCACGTTAAGCAAAGTAGAAGTACTTGTATCTGAGTTAGCGCGGGACTTGCAGCCTGATAAAGGGCCGTCAGTCCCGCGCTTTTCTGCTTAATCCGATGTGGAAGGGCAGAAACGAGTTTTTTGTGAGTATAATTTGCTAGTAAACCTTGCCTGGCGAGCGTTGAACAACTATAATCGGGCAAATGCGCGAATGCCCTGTATGTTTACGCTGTTACTCCGACGAAGTGCCGGTCTGTCCGGCAGACAATAAACGCCTCCTTTTTAGCTTCGCCGGAGAACCTTTACTCAAAGAACGCTATATCCTCGAAAAATGTATCGGGGTTGGCGGCATGGGGAAAGTGTATAAAGCGCGCCACCTGTTTCTTAAAACCGACCACGCAATCAAAGTTATTCTGCCGCAAAATTTAGGCGAAGACCCTGAATTAGTGCGCCGTTTTCGGCAAGAGGCGGTGGCGACTGCCGCGATACGTCATCCCAATATCGTGGCTGTGACTGATTTCGACGTAATTAATGGCGAGACGCCTTTTCTCGTGATGGAATACGTCAAGGGCCGTTCGCTTGATGTCATCATTGCCGAAGAGGGCGCGTTGCCTTTGCCTATGACGCTGGAGATTATGGACGCGCTTTGTCGCGGGGTCGGTGAGGCGCATCGCATGGGGATTATTCACCGCGATTTGAAACCCCTCAATGTAATTTTACAAGAGGATACGCCCATAAGTTCGGGCCTCAAAATACTTGATTTCGGGTTAGCGAAGATTCGCCGCGATGATATGTTTGGTTCGTTGGTCTTGGCAACCACTAAAGGAGTGGTCGGCTCGCCTTACTACATGGCCCCGGAGCAATGGTCGGAAGAACAACCCGATGCCCGCACCGACATTTACGCGCTCGGCATTATTCTTTACCAATTACTGACCGGCGTTGTGCCTTTTAAGGGGCCGTCTTTGATGACGGTAATGAAACAGCACCTGTTTAACCCGCCACCGCCTTTGCAATTGAACACACGCGGAATCTCTGCCGAAGTGGAAAAGGTAGTACAGCGCAGCCTGGCCAAGGAGCGGGCGCATCGGCCTGATTCAGTGGAGGAGTTTTGGGAAGAGCTGTCAAGCGCGGCGCACCCCGAATTGCTTGCTACACAGTACGCGGCAGTAATTGAAGCGCGTTCTGAAGTGCCGGCAGCGATAGAATTACCCATAGCGGCAGCTGAGACGCCGGCAACCGAGGTAACGGAAATTTTACCGGTCTCGCAGTTCCGCTTTGGCGAACAAGCCGCCATCTTGGATGCTGCGCTGCAAGCTGCGCCGCCTGAACCGCCTGGCGATTTGGATGAAACACTGGTACGGAATACGGGTGCAAACAATATAAGCGCCAGTGGATATAGCCCGCCGCTGGTTAATTCGGTGGGGATTGCGGCAGCCGAGAGCGACCCCAACATACCAGGCCGCCAAACCCGCAACCTTGACGAAATACGGGTTTCCTCTGCGCCGCAGCCACCGGTTGCAGCAACAAATGACGCGCGGCCTACGCCAACGCGCAACCCTAAAGTTCTTGTGGGGGCGGGCCTGGCGGCACTTTTATTGGTAGTGACCATGAGTTGGGGGTTAAGCCGCTTTTTGGCGTCGCCGGAGACTCCAGAGGTTTCCGCCAATCAAGGGCTTGGCGGACGAAAGCGCACATTTATTCTTGACTATTACATACAGATTGAAAATGCGCCGAATATCTCTGATTTGCAGCCGATACGAAAAGACAGTAACGTAAAGTTTCACTTCATTTCCCGCGAGACGGGATTTCTTTACCTGATAGCGCATCAGGCCGATTCTTTACAAATCTTTCTTTCAGGAAACCCCGCGCCCGGAACGAATGTGACTTCCAATCAGTTGGAAGCCGGGGCCGATTTCGCGTTTCCCGGCGGAACACAATGGGTGGGGCCGCCGCCAGACGCAAAAGAAATGAAATATACCGTCATATTCTCAGAAAAGCCTCTGTTGGATTACGCCTTTCTCAACGTAAACGAGTTTGGCAAGAACCTGGCTAATGAAGATAAAGACAAATTGACGGCTTTAGCGCAAACCTTCACCACGCAAGGCCAAACGGTAGAGATAGGAACATCAGTCACTAATAATTGGCTACGCAATGTCAGCTTGCCGGTGTTGGCAAATACTAATGTGGCGAATGAAAACCGTGTTGCCATTTTTGAAATAGTTTTACAGGTACGATAATAAGGATAGGAGGAAGCGCGATGTATAAGCAATATCACTATGAAGCCGCGCTCCTGAAGTTTGCCGTCAGTCTGATGGTTGTAGTTTGTTGCAGCATGAGCTGTGTTGTTCCGGCGCGCGCGCAAAGCGGCAGCGTTTTGAAGGGTGGTTCCGGCAGCGGCAGCATTTCCAAGCCGGATCCCAAACCCAAGCCCGCGCCGGCTCCGAAACCCAAGTCCGCGCCGCCAGCTCCTAAACCCGTACCGGCCCCGAAACCCAAACCCGCGCCGCCAGTCGCAAAACCAGTCCCTAAGCCACGCACACCAAAGCCCTCTAATTTGGAGTCTGCGCCGTCCGGCAACACTAAGCCGCCGCCTACTGAGAAAGAACCATCTGCAAAAGGTTCTAAGCGCGCAACTGTTTCAACGCCGGGTACAACTTCAGAAATAGACGCGCTGATAAACGATGCGAATGAACTGGAACGGCAAAAAAAGACGGACACTTGCTTGTTAGCGGCGGATAAATACAGGCAGGCCAGCGAACGGCTTTTCGGCATTAGCAACAAACAGGGCCATGCGACTCAGGTAAACAACGTTGGAGTGGCCTTCTTCTGCGCCAGCGAATACGACCCGGCAATTGAATGGTTTGATAAAGCAAGCCGCTTATACCACGAACTTGGGAGCTTTATGAATGAAGCCGACGCCTTGGATTCAGCGGCTAAAGCTTGCAATGCCAAAAAAGACGCGGCTCAAAGTGCCGCCTACTATTTGCGCGCGACGGCTATTTATCAAACCTTAAAAATGAATCAACGCGCCGCAGAAACGGTGTTTTATGCGGCCAAGATGCACGATAGCTTGAAAGGCTATGCCAAAGCGCGTGAGGGGTTCCAAAAAGCTGTTGAGATTTATCGGATTTTAGGTGACGGAAAAAACGAACTGAGAGCTTTATGGGCCATCGCCAGCACTTACGAGAACGAAAACAACTATGCGCTGGCAGTGGAAGCTTTTAATCTGGCATTGGCAGTCGCCCGAATCGCGTCACCGTCAGATGTCCCACACTTGCTTAACAATATAGGCAACAGGCAACGGCAGCTTGGTGAATACGAGAAAGCCTTAGTTGCGCATCAGGAAGCACTCTCGCTCTTTCAGGCACAGGCTAATGCGGCTCTTGTCAAAGCTACGCAAACTTATATTGAACAGGCAGGAATTGAAAGCGAAAAAGCCAAAGAAAAAGCCGCCGTCGCCCCACCGCCGACGCCTTTGCCAATTGTTTCTCCAACACCGCCGCCGGTTGTCGCGCCAGTTCTGCCGCCGGTTGCAACACCAACGCCAACACCTACTCCGACGCCGCCTTTGGTGTAAGAAGGGCAACTTAATTGCTTGCGGCGCATTTAATACAAGGTCTAAGCTTGACAGTGCGCAGTGCGCCGCGTTACATTCCATGATTGGTTCAGTTTCTGGCAACGGATGGTAGCAAAGCGGTGAGAGTGGCTACGGACACGGCAAAGGCGTGGATTTCAATTCATTCTGGTCAAGTACTCGTCTCCTTAAATCTCCAATAAAACCGACTGCAAAACATTCGCGGCTGAAATTGCGGAAACTATATTACCCGTCTCCGCGCTTTTAGACTGTAATCAAATTTAGCCTGGCGCAGCCTGAGTGTTTCCGGCGCGCTTTAATTTTAATACTAGGAGAGTTTCTCACTACTGCATGTCCATAGAAAATCAGCCAGTTAATGGCGAAGTTGTTGAGAATATATCTGAAAATAACGAATCCGTAGCAGTGGTTGAGACCGCTGCTGAAGTTGTTTCAGCCGATGTTGCCGAAGAAACTGTTGCCGAAGAAGTAACGGAAACTATTGCCGCGCCAGCCGTTGAAGAAGCCGTAGCCGAAACTGTGGCGGAAGAACCCGTTGCGGAAACGGTGGCTGAAACTGTGATGGATGAACCCGTTGCGGAAACGGTAGCCGAAGTTGCGGCAGAGGCGTCTGTCGTCGAGCCGGTGGCCGATGCGGTGGTGGAAACTGCACCGGTTGCGCCCTCTGTGCCAGTGACGGAGGCTTTTGATGACGATGACGACGAAGCCCCTAGCGGCGATGTTGACTTCGGGCAGTTGTTGGATCAATTTGAGCAAGAACAAGCCGGGTTTCAAGAAGGCGAAGTTGTTCAGGGTCGGGTTATCGGTATCACCGAACGCGGCGTCATGATTGACTTTGGCTATAAATCCGAGGGTCTCGTTAATCAAGCCGAATTCATTGATTTCAAGGGCGAATTGACGGTTAAGCCAGGCGATGAGGTTGACGTGCTAATCAAAAGCATGGAAACCAGTGAAGGCTTTCCGATTCTGTCCCGCGCAGACGCCATGCGCTTGAAATCGTGGGATGAGCTTGAGAAAGCCTTTCAGGAAGGTGCACCCATCAAGGGCATCGTTACCGAACGCATCAAAGGTGGTGTCCGTGTAGAAATCAACGGCATCGGCGCGTTTCTGCCTGGTTCACAGGTAGATGTGCGCCCCATCCGCAATCTTGATAGCTTGATTGGCCAGGAAATTGAAGCCCTCGTCATCAAACTTAACCGCAAACGCTCGAATGTTGTTTTGTCGCGTAAAACCTTGTTAGAAGGTGCCAATGCCGGCAAAAAACAAGAGACGCTGGACAACATCGAAGAAGCGATTATTGTCGAAGGCCAAATCAAGAGCCTGACAGATTACGGAGCATTTGTTGATTTAGGTGGCATTGACGGCTTGTTGCACGTTACGGATATGTCTTGGGGCCGTTTGTTGAACCCTAACGAATTATTCAAAACCGGCGATACAGTGCAGGTCAAAGTGCTTAAATTTGACCGCGAGCGTGAGCGCGTCTCACTGGGCTATAAACAACTTATACCAGACCCTTGGGCTAACATTGATGAGCGTTTTCCGCAAGGTCTTCGCTTGAACGGCAGCGTTGCCAGCGTCACCGATTATGGCGCGTTTATTGAGTTAGAGCCGGGTGTTGAAGGTCTCGTTCATGTCTCTGAAATGAGTTGGTCAAAGCGCGTCAAGCATCCGAACAAACTCGTCTCGCCAGGCCAACAAGTTGATGTGCAGGTTTTGGGTATTGACCAGAAAGCCCGCCGCATCAGCTTGGGCATGAAGCAAATTCAGCCTAATCCGTGGGATTCGCTGCACGAACGCTATCAAATCGGCACGCTGGTTAAAGGACGGGTGCGCAATCTGACCGAGTTTGGCGCGTTTGTCGAAGTGGAAGACGGCGTGGACGGTTTGGTTCACGTCTCCGATATTTCCTGGTCAAAACGCATTAAACACCCCAGCGAAGCCTTGAAGAAAAATCAGGAAATTGAGGCCGTCATTACCAATATTGACACCAATAACCGACGCCTCTCGCTGTCCATCAAAGACTTGGAGCCGAGCGCGTGGGACAAATTCCTGACCGACCATAAACCCGGCGACATTGTTAAAGGCAAAATTGCACGCATTGCCGGCTTCGGCGTCTTTGTGGAATTGGACGAAGGCTTGGAAGGCTTGTGCCATGTTTCCGAACTGTCCGATGAGCGCGTGGACAAACCGGAACAGGCGGTTAAAGTCGGCCAAGAAATGGAGTTCAAGGTGCTTCGTATTGAGACGGACAACCACCGCATCGGCCTCTCGGCCCGCGCCGTCAATAGCGACGAAGAAATCACAGACACCAAAACTTACTCCACCGAAGCAAAAGGCGGCATGGCTTCACTCGGCGAATTGGCCGATTACTTCGGCGAACGCAGCGAGTAATGAATGCCTGTTACAGCATGAATTTAGGCGAAAGGGAAGAAATTCTCTTTCGCCTTTTTCCTTTGCCGCGTTTGGTTTCGTTTACCGGCCCGCCTTTGCTAAAATCAACCGGCTTACAATGTTTCGCGCCATTTGAAAACTATCTATGCCTGAAAATTCAAACACAACCACTATTGAATCGGTGCTACATGAGCAACGTATCTTTCCGCCGCCGCCGGAGTTTTCCGCGCAGGCGCATATCCAGAGTTTCGCGGAATATGAACAACTTTACGCGGAGGCCGCCGCCGACCTGCCAGCGTTTTGGGCGCGGCAAGCGGGGGATTTGCACTGGTTCAAACGGTGGGAAACCGCGCTTGAGTGGAAATTACCGTTCGCCAAGTGGTTTGTCGGCGGCAAACTGAATCTTTCTTACAACTGCCTTGACCGTCACCTCACCACGCACCGCAAAAACAAAGCCGCTATTATCTGGGAAGGCGAACCCGGCGAGACACGCACTCTTACCTACCAACAACTTCATCACGAAGTCTGTAAGTTTGCTAATGTGCTGAAAAAACTAGGGATACAGACCGGAGACCGGGTGGCTTTGTATATGCCG
>JAYVJN010000273.1:0-6766 GCA_043769325.1 Acidobacteriota bacterium | reverse complement strand
CATCGTGTAGCGGTGGAACGGTTCGCCTTCGCGCCCGAAAACCGCGAGAGTTTTATGCTTGGGCGTGGCCGTGAAAGCAAAGAAACTAAGGTTGGCTTGCCGTCCGCGCTTTGCCATGGTGCGGAACAGTTCGGCGGTATTTTCGGCCCCTTCTTCGGCAGCCTGTCGGCGGGCGGCTTCTTGCAGGGCTGCGCCGCCCAGCACGCCTTTGAGTTCGGTGGCGCTCTCGCCGGATTGTGAGCTATGGGCCTCGTCAATGATAACAGCGCAACTGCGCGTTTTGAGGATGCCGCCTCCGTTGTCGCCACGCGCTTCGGCCAGTTTTAATAACTGTTGCGAGACGAAAGGGAATTTCTGCAAGGTGGTAATGATTACCGGGACGGCGGATTGCAGGGCCTGGGCCAATTGCCGCGAATCCTCGTCAATCTTCTGCACCACGCCTTGCCGGTGTTCAAATTGATAGATGGTGTCTTGTAGTTGGCGGTCTAACACCGTTCTGTCGGTCACGACGATGACGCTATCGAAAACGCGGTTGTCCTGCGTGTCGTGGAGCGACGCCAGACGGTGCGCGAGCCAGGCGATGGTATTGCTTTTGCCGCTGCCGGCAGAGTGTTCTATCAGGTAATTGTGGCCCGTGCCTTCCGCGCCGGCTGCCGCCACAATGCGCCGGACGGCTTGCAGTTGATGGTAGCGCGGGAAAATCATGGTTTCCTTTTTGACCTTGCGCCCGTCGTCCGCGCGGACTTCTTCGATTTGCAGGTGCAGAAAACGGGCCAGCAAATCAAGCAGGCTGTGGCGTTCCAAGACTTCTTCCCAAAGGTAAGCGGTGCGGTAATTGCGCCCTGATTCGTCGGGCGGATTGCCGGCCCCGCCGTTCCAGCCTTGGTTGAGCGGCAAAAAGCGGGTGGCGTTGCCGGCCAACCGCGTAGTCATCCAGACGGCTTCGGTGTCAACGGCAAAATGCGCCAGAGTGCGCCGCTTGAACTCAAACAGAGGCTCGCGGGCGTCGCGGTCTTCTTTGTACTGCCGCATGGCGTCGTCAACATTCTGGCCGGTGAGGGGATTCTTTAACTCAAGGGTAAAGACCGGAATGCCGTTGAGACTAATAACCAGGTCAAGCGAGTTTTTATTGCGCGCGCTGTAATGAAGCTGGCGGGTGAGGCCCAGTTGGTTGGCGGCGTAGCGGGCGTCGAGTTCGGGGTTGAGTCCGTGCGCCGATTTGAAAAAGGCCACGCGCAACGTGCGCCCGTAGCATTTGAAGCCGTGCCGTAGCGTCGCCAAGCTGCCGTAAGCGTCCATCCACTGGCATAAATCTTTGATGACTTGGGCCTCGGTCTTGTCGCGGAGCAGCGTTTCCAGCTTGGCCCATTCCTTTGGTTGCGTGGCTTTGATGAACTCCAACGCCACATTGGGAAACAGTCCGAGCGCGGCATCGTAACCGCTTGACGGCACGGCGACAAAGCCATGTTCCAGCCAGTGGCTTTCGATAACCGTTTCAAAGGCAATTTCTTTGGTGCGTCCAAGCATCTTTTCAGTGGGCTATCAACCGGCGGAAGCCCGCGCGTAAGCAAGGGCGTCTGGCAGACAAACACGCCCTTACTAACGTGCGGGCTTCTGCCTCTCTTGCTTAACATCAATCTGCCCCGTGACGGCGGCGGCAATCAAAGCGGCGCGGCGTTCCTTCAAAAGTCCGATGGTGCGGGCCGTAACCTCTTGCATTTCATCCAGCTTGCGCGTCTCGGCGGCAATGTAAGCAACGATGGCGCGTTGTTCGTCTTCTGGCGGCATAACTATCAGGAGTTCTTGAATGTTCGTTGCTGAGATAGAAGCTAAATTAGTCGTGCGTTTGGCATGAGACTCAAAATAAGCCTTTGCATAAGTGGCACTTGTAATAATTGACAACCAAATCGGCCAAACTTTTTTACAGCGAACAGCAAACACATGGTTTTGGTGCAGGCATGGAGAAATCTCATTATTCCAAACAGCCCCGCGTCCAAGTTTGTCTATGTCACCGCCTTCATTCATCAATACGTCGCCAGGTTGCAAACTATATGCTTTAAGTTCATGGGGCAAAATCTCGATTTCTGTAACGTCGCCAAGATTTAAGTAACCGTCTTGCACATTTGCTACGCGAAGATAAGGGACGAAAATCGTTTGCTGATTTTTCAGGTCGCGCCCTTTAGCTACTCCGGTTCGCACAATCGCAAGGTATTTCAATTTAACAAGTTTCCAATGCTCTGGAACATCGCCCAGCCATTCTAAACCTGAATCGCGCAAGGGCGCATCGGCGTCAAGCCCGCGGGTGACGGCGCGGGTGATGAGCGCACGCCGCTTTTCCGCGAGCAGCATCAGCAAACGCTCTTTCTCCGCAATCAATTCATCAAGCCGCGCCGTCTCTGCGTCGAGCATGGCAGCAATGGCGCGTTGTTTTTCAAGAGAGGGCAAAGGAATAAATATGTTCCCAATAAACTCCCAATCCGCTCTTGGCATTTTGCTTCCGAAAGTAGATGCGTCAACCAGATTGATGAAATCCGGCGACAAAAGTACATAAAGCAAAAATCTCCCTTGCAACTCATCATTTGGCTTGAAAACCAATAGCTCTGTTGTGGCCGTGCCTGTTGTTTCAGCAACGAAGGCTTTTGCCAAATATGGCCGCAATTTTGAAAACAAAACATCTCCGACGCTGAAAACATTAACTATCCCAACGCTTTCTGATTCGTTTTTTGCGACTAGCGGAGAATTGCCTTTCGGTAGCAGTCTGCCCGTTCCAGATTCAATGTTTTCAAGGCCAACGTAAGCAAAGTCAGTTGAGTCGCCATCAGTTCGTGAATTGCTCAAGCTAACAGCATATTTCAACCGTAACTTTGCCCAACTGCTTTCTATATTGCTGAAGTGCCGCAAGTCGTTCATGCCTCTTTCTCCTCTGGCAAGAGATTTTGCGCGTGGGCAATGGCGATGGCTTGGCGGAGTTTTTCTTCCAGTAGTTTACGCGGCGGGAGTTCGGTCATATATTCGGCCACGCGGATGCCGCTTTCGGCCAGTTGCAAAAGCTCAATCTCTTCGGCTTCCGCGCCCGCGCAGAGAATCAATCCGAGGGGACTTTCTTCGTTGGGCCTTCTCGCGTATTTGTCCAGCCAACGCAAGTAAAGTTCCATTTGCCCTTTGTGCGCCGGCTGAAAGTCTTCGAGCTTGAGTTCGACCACGACCAGGCAACGCAAGTCACGATGATAAAAAAGCAGGTCTAGTTTGTAATCTTTGCGCCCGATGCTGATGCGTTTCTGTCGCGCCACAAAACAAAAACTCTCGCCCAATTCCAATAGAAAACGCTCAACCTCGCGCAACAAGGCCGCTTCCAACTCTTTCTCGCTATACTCGGCGGGGAGTTTCAGAAAGTCCAAAATGTACGGGTCACGAAAGACCAAATCCGGCGTCATCCGGTCTGTCTCGCGCAAGGCGTCCAACTCTTTCCTAATCACTTCGGCAGGCTTTTTGGCAAGCGCGGTGCGCTCAAACAAAAGGCTGTTTATCTTTTGGCGCAAGGTTCGCACGCTCCAACGCTCCAGCCGGCACATTTCCGCATAGAAATCGCGCTTCAAATCGTCTTTTAACGGAAGAATCTCGACAAAGTGGCTCCAACTCAGGTGTTGCGCTAGTGAAGCAACGATTTCCAGTTTGGGAAAGACCTCAGCAAAACGGTTCATACGGAAAAGATTCGGTTGAGAAAAACCTTTGCCGTATTCCTCAACCAATTTTCTCGACAGTGTCGAGAAAATCTCTTTGCCATATCCGGCGCGTTGCTCTTTAAGGATGTCAGTTCTGATGCGTTGTCCGACGTTCCAATGCAGCAACACAAGTTCCGCATTGACGGACTGGGCCGCCCTGTGCCGCGCTTGCTCAATCAGCAAACGCAAATCCGTCAACAAGGCGGCTTCCGCCGGCAGCACAGGCTCGGACCCGGTTGGCGACGCACCGCTTTTAGCCTTTCGCGTCAGGGCGCGGCTCTTTTCTTTAGTTGTCTTCGACTTTGCCATTTCGTTGATAACTCACAAGCAGTACAGACTTTATGTTGTCACCTCGCGCAACAGCCGCAAGATTTTCGCTTCCGCCGCTTTTATCTCGGCGTCAATCTCCGCCAAAGGTCGCGGCGGTGTGTAGCGGTAAAAATGGCGGTTGAAGTTGATTTCGTAGCCGACCTTGTCTTTTTCCCGCTCCATCCAGGCTTCAGGGACATGGGGCAATACTTCGCGGCGGAAATAATCGTCAACGTCTTCTTTGAGCGGCACTTTTTCAAAATCGCGCAACGCGGCGTCAACTTCAAATTGTATTCGCGCTAAATGGTCGGCTTCGTCCGCAAACCAGCCGCCGAACCTTTCCGCTGGGGATAGTTCGGCTTTGCGTTTGAGCCGTTCAACTTTGACGATAACCCGCGCCGCGTTCTCGTCGCGCTCGGTGAAAATGGCGCGGAACAGCTTTCTTTCCTTGTCTCGCCAGCGAGACTCGCGCTCTTTTAGTAGCAGTTCGACTTTGTGCCAAACCTCGTTCCAATCCAACAACTCGCCGCGCCCCAACAGTTTGTCAACCGCTTGCAGGTCGTCCAGGTGTTGCGGGAAGGCGTCGAGAAAGTCCGCTTTGCGTTCGGTGGTAATGTGAAATTTCAACCGCAACGGGCGTTCCACCGTAACCCGCGTGTAGCCGAAATCCTCGTCGTCGAAAATCTTGGAAGTTTCGGTTGCGGCAAACGCGCCATACTCGCGCACGACGGCCTTGATGTCGTCTTCGCCCAGATAACGCCGCTTATCGCCCAGGCTGCGGCGCATCGGTTGCCAGCGCGCGCGGGCGTCAATTAGTTGAATCTTGCCCCGCCGCGCTTTGGCCTTGCGGTTGGAAACAACCCAAATATAAGTGCCGATGCCTGTGTTGTAGAACATCTGTTCCGGCATGGCAACGATGGCTTCCAGCCAATCATTTTCGATAATCCACCGGCGAATGTTGCTTTCACCCGAACCCGCCCCGCCGGTAAAGAGCGGCGAACCATTGAAGACAATCGCCAGCCGCGAACCGTGCTTTTTCTCCTGCGGGTTGACCGGCTCAAACTTGGAAACCATATGTTGCAGAAACAGCAACGCGCCGTCGTTGACACGCGGCAGACCGGCCCCGAAGCGTTTGCCAAAGCCGCTCTTTTCATGTTCCAGGGTGACTTGTTTCTGTTGCTTTTTCCAGTCCACGCCAAACGGCGGATTGGCTAGGAAATAGTCAAACCGCTCATCCTCAAACTTGTCGTCAAGCAACGTATCGCCAAACTCTATGCGGCTGTTTTCGTGGCCTTTGATGAGCAAGTCAGAGGCCGCAATAGCGTAGGCGCGCGGGTTGAAGTCCTGGCCGAAAACCCATAATTGGGCGTTCTTGTGATAGTCGTAAAGATACTTTTGCGATTCGGCCAGCATCCCGCCTGTGCCGCAGGTTGCGTCGAGCATCTTTCGCACCGTCCCCGGCTGTGCAAGTAGCTCGTCATCCGGCGCAAAGAGTATATCAACCATCAAATCAATAACTTCGCGCGGGGTGAAGTGGTCGCCCGCCGTCTCGTTGGCGAGTTCGTTGAAGCGGCGGATGAGGTCTTCAAACAACAACCCCATCTGGATGTTGTCAACCCGGCTGGGGTGTAAATCCACGTCGCAGAATTTCGAGACGACAAGGTAAAGATTGTTCGCTTCCCGCATCTTCTCAATCTCGTTGGTGAACTCAAAATACTCGAAGATGCGGCGCACGTTGGCTGAAAACCCGTTGATATAGGAAGCCAGATGAGTGGCGATGTTCTCCGGGTCGCCCTTCAATTTCACAAACGTCAGCGGCGAATGATTGTGAAAGCGTTGCTTGGAGGCGTTATTCAACAAACTGTCCAACGCCTCGCCATCGAGCCGCTCTTTCATCGCCTCATACTTTGCCACCACCGTTTCTTTCGTCGGTTCCAACACGCAGTCGAAACGCCGCAACACCGTCAGCGGCAGCATCACGCGCTCATACTGCGGCGGCCTGTACGGGCCGCGCAAAAGGTCGGCAATCTGCCAGATAAAATTACCAAGTTCTTGATGAATCGCCATTTAGGTTAAGCGGCCCGACCCTGACGCCGCCTCAACCAGAGGCGCGCGCTACTTTACTCAGGGCATAACGGCCACGCATTCATTAGCCTGAAAAACAAATGGCTCTTTGGGAATGGCTGTGCAAACGAGTTGTAATTCAATATGTGTGTACCTACTTTCAACAACTTAGCCAACTCTATCGGCTACTTGCACAGTCATTCCCAAAGAGCCAAACAAATTCTCGTTGTAGATATTATTCATCCGGTAGCAACCACCGGAGCTTTCATTGTAAAGGACTCTGCCGCCACGCTCAAATGCCACAGAAAGATATGATTGCCGGAAACCGACGGGACAAATTGGAGTGATTAAAGATCCGGTACTCAGGAGGATTGCTTATGCAACGGCAGCGTAGCGGCGAGCATAGCAACGGCTTCGTCGAGGCCGGCTAACGGCGATGTGCCTCACTCGATGGCATGGGAGCATTTTTCTACAACGAATGTTTCAATCCGCTTTCAACGCGGCTATGTCCCACACTAAAAGTGATGCCTCTGATGCCGCGATGGTGAAAGTTTCAATCCGCTTTCAACGCGGCTATGTCCCACACGCACCGAGCGGGGAAGTTTTGGCTACGGTAAAAGTTTCAATCCGCTTTCAACGCGGCTATGTCCCACACGCATTAGCCGCCAAAC
>JAYVJN010000272.1:0-12537 GCA_043769325.1 Acidobacteriota bacterium | reverse complement strand
GTTGCGTCCGATGCGTTGTCCGCTACGCACCAGAGAGGAGAATTCCGCCGCCGCCACATCCAGATTTGCCTCGCGGCCTTCCGGCGTGAACACTTTCTCGACGGGGATGCCATCCATCCCCAGCAAAATCACGCCCAAACTGCCTTCGGTGTTTTCCAGAATTGTGGCTAACGGTTGCTTAAACATTGATAGTTCTCCTCGGAATTATTGATTTACGGGCTTCTTCACGCCTGTTTCAGCCTCAGGTTTGACAACTTGAAGCGGAGTCGGCGCCGGCGGTTCACCATTCGGCCCCACCGTGTTGCTGGCCGGGTTGCCAAGCGGCACGGGTTGCAGAATCGAAGTGCTGCGCGTGCTGGTGGCCTTCGTTACGTCCGACATCGCGTTCCCGTTATAATCAGGACGATAAATGCGCGGAGTGATGAAGAACAGAATTTCATTCGTCTGGCGCACAACTGCTTTGCGCTTAAAGAGATTGCCCACCAACGGAATATTTGACACTCCTGGCGTGCGGTTTTGGTTTTCCGATTCATTATCGGCCAAAACGCCGCCTACAACCGTTGTGCCGCCATCCGGCACTAACACTTCAGATTGCATACGTTGCGAGTCAATACCCGGCGTGCCGCCTCTGATGCCAATGGCGGTGTTAATACTATTGCTTTCTGCGACAACACGCAAGATTACCGTGCCGGCATCAGTAATTTGCGGCGTGACGGCCAAGCGCAAAGGGACGGAAACAAATGTGGTGGTGAAGATAAGCACATTGCTGTTGCCTGAGTTTGGCTGAACCGTTACCACAGGTATTTGTTGTGAGCTTTCTATTTGCGCCGGACGGTTGTTCAAAGCCGTCACACGAGGCGTGGCGACAATCTTGGCTTGGCCTTTGCTCTCAGCCGCCGTTAAAAGGAGGTTGATGCGCGCGGTCCCTATTGCGCCGGTAGTCAAACCGATAATCGTGCTGGGCAAGTTCGCGCCCAGGTCGGTGGTTGTGCCGAGGGAGACATTGCCGCCCGTGCCGCTATTGAAGACGAGGCCACTCAATTGAGCGCCCAAGTCACGGCTAAAGCTACGGCTGGCTATTACAATGCGCGCTTCAATTTCAACCTGCGGTTCGGGTTTATCAAGTAGCTCAACCAACTGTCTGACGGCGGCGATGCTTTCTTTAACGTCAGTGACAATAAGACTGTTGCTGCGCCCGTCAAATTCAATACCGCCGCGCTTTGAGAGACGACGTTGAATGATAGGCAGAATGCCGCCGCCGCCACCGCCGCCACCGCCACCGGCGGCAGGGGCACCTGGCACGACGCCGCCGGTAAATACGGTCACGCCCTCGCTGGATTTTACTAAATCGCCGGTAGGACGGGCATAGTTAAGGCGAATTACTTCTGTATAGAGTTGCTTGGAGTAAAGATTGGTTTCTTCGGCTGAGGCTACTGACTGCGCTTCTTTCGCCAACGTATCGGCTTTTGCCACGCGCAGAATCGGCCCGTTGATGTCCACGCCCAGACCGTTGGCGCGAAGGATGGCGCGCAAGGCGATATTCCAGGGGACGTTATTGACATTGACCGAAATCTTGATTTCGCCGGGTTTAATCGAACTGTCAATGACGAAATTAACGCCATATTGTTCGGTGACGTAATTAAGCACGTCGCGGATGTCCGCGTCAACCACGTTGAGGTTGATGTTTTCGCCAACAAAATCAGCGTCGCCAAAGCTTGGTTTGCCTTCAGCCGGCATTTGACCACCACGCGAACCGGGACGCGGTGTTTGCGTCGGGCGCGGTTTTTGTTGCCCATCTTCAACGATGAGCGGAGTATCTGTGGCGGGCGCGGAAACTTCAGCTTGATCGGCTGGGGCGGGTAACGAAACCGGCGTCATAACCTTAGGCGCGGCAGCTACCGGAGGCATAACCTTAGGCGTGGCATGATTAGCATCTGCCGGGCTAGGGGTTTCCGTTTGCGCCCACACCGGAGCGGCAAAAACCAACGCGCCGCCTAAAATGGCGAACATACCGCAATGGCGGGCGCGTGTTATTACTTGTTCAAAAGTTAGCATTTTTCTCTCCTCAGAGGGATTTAAGGGCGGACGGGGACATCCCGCAATTGGTCAGATGATGAGCGCACACGAAGCGTAGGGTGAGAGTCTGGCGTGTGCTGTAAGTTTGTAGGGATAGCAGTGTGGTGTGGCGGCGCGCGATTTACGAGGCGAGAAGGCGCGCCGCCAAAAAATTATGGTGTCTTAGGGGCGGCTTTTTTTGGTGAAACCGCCTTGCCTTTAGCGGGGGTTTTGCGGGCTGGTTTGACCGTTGTCGCGGGTGCGCTTTTCGGGGCCGGGGCCGCAGAGAATTCGGTGGCTGGTTTGCCTGTATCGCGTTCCTCGCTGCGGCTAGGTAAACTATTTAATAGGTCGCCAGCCAAGTTAGCGGGTGCGCTGACTTTAGGGGCGGCAATAGCGGGCGCGGCTTCGCCTGTTGGCGCAGCCGGAGCCGCAGTTTCGTTAGTTGCCGGAGCAACCGCTCGGCCTGGTTCGGTTTTCTCCGCTTTCAATTCGTTAAGGTTAGGCTGGCGCAGCGATTTACGCTCCACACGGTCTTCCGTGCGCCCGTCCGACCATTTGCGGTGTTGGCGGAAAACCAGATGGTCTTCATCAATTGCCACTAATTGGCTGTCGAAAAGCTTTTCGCCAGGATACATGACGTAAGACAAGTTAATCGGCTTGGCGAAAACCATAGCCGCGTAACCGCGCGGGGTGCGGAAAATGCCTGAGACCTCGATTTCATTAAGCAAGAAAGCAGTCGTGGGCTTGGGTGGCATTTTGCCTTCGGCGATATAGGCGCGCTTTTCCTCGCGGTAAAAACTAACGCGGTCTTGAATTTCCGGCTCTTTCACCAAGCTAGGCGGCGGCGGCGTAGGTTTTGCAACCGCAACAACTTTCGGGGTGATTTTTGGGGCCACAACCGGTCTGGGCGTAGCGCGTTTTTGCCAGGGCGCAGTGTCAAACGGATCCCGCGCGGGCTTTGGTTTTTGGGTCGCGGCTTTATCTTGCGCGGTGATACCGCCGGCCAAGAGTGAAGCGGTCAAAGCCAGCAACGACAAGGTTGAACTAATCTTAAACAATGAACTGCGTAGCATAATTTCTCCTGCCAACTAATCCAAAACGGGACAATGATTAAACTTACCAGATTACTGACCGCCGCCGCCGCCGCCGCTGCCTGGTGTTTCACTGCCGGCTGTTGCCGGCGGCGCGCTCGGTTTCGGAGCGGGGGCTTTTGGTGTCAGGTTGTTAAGCTGTTCCGGGGTGGAATAGTAAGCGGTCAGTATGAACTGCGAATCAAGCGTGCGGTTGTTGCCCGGGGTTGTGACCTGGTTGAGCTTGAAATCGCTAATAGAAACTACACGCTGGTATTTCGCCATTTCGTCGAAAAACGCGCGCAAGCTGTTAAAGTTACTGGAGACTTGGACTTCCACCGGCTTGCCGTTAAAGAAATCGCCTTTGGTGTCTTCTTTGTCGTCCTTTGGCTTAAAGCGCATGAGCGACAAACTATTGCCGCGCGCCCGCGCCTGGAGACTGTCTAAGACGTTGGTGATTTCGCGCTGTTCCGGCAATAAAACCTTCAACTCGTCGTACCGCGCTTCCAAAACTTTGAAGGTTTCACGCAGTTCGTTGACTCGTTGTTGGACGATTTGCAACTCGGCGTTCTGCTTTTTAAGGCTTTCCACCTGTTCTGAAATGGTAGCAATTTCCGTGCGTTTGCCACTGGTGACGAAATACCAGAAGAAGCCGAACAGCAAGGCAGCGATACCGGCAATGATGCCTAGTTGCGCCTGCCATGACAGACTTTGCAGTTTGCTAAATATTTTTGCGAATGACATAACGAATTCTTTAGTTGGCTGAAAATAGTACCAGCCGGAGAGTTAAGCGAGGCCGAACGACGCCCATAGCGCGATTATTTAGGTGTCGCCACAGGCACTGCGGGAACCGCAGGCTTGGCGGCGTTAGGCGCGGCCGCCGGAGGCGCGGCAACCGGCGCAGCCGTTGGGTTGCTATTGCCGGTGGCACCCTTATCGCCTTCGGGTTTACTGCCAGGCGGGTTGTAAGTGCAACGCACCGTGAAATTAGTGTAGGCTGGCGTAGCAGCGGCAGCCGAGCCGGTTGAGACATTGGCTTCGACAGGCAGGGTTTTCTGGGTTTCAATCGTCAAGCTGGTAAACAATCCTGACGAAAACTCCAGGCTGCGGCCAAAGCGTGTCACGGCCTCTTCTTCGGCGGACGAGCCTTCAATCGTTAAAGAAGAGCCTTTTTGCTCTACGCTTTTGAGATAGACGCCAGGCATACTGGCAACGCGGTCACGGATTTCTTCTAAGACCGCGACCGGCCCTTTTTGTCCGTCACGCAGTCGCTGAATGGCGTCAATGCGCGATTCAACCGCCGTTTTTTTCTTTTCTAGCTGGTCTTTTTCGTCCTTGACTTGTTTGACTTGTTGCGCGATGCGCTGTTGTTCAGTCAACTCGTCTTGCAGACGCGCGAGTTGGCGGTTAGTGCTCCAAAAATCGAAACCACAGGCGGCGAGTAGCAAAAAGCCTGTTACTCCGGCAATTAGCGCGGTTTGCGTGCGCGGACGCGAAACCTCTTTTTCTACGTCAACAATGCCGCGGGCGCGGTCTGTGACTGAATCCAATAAGTTAATTTTTATCATTTAGCGTTTACCCCCCGCAGCGCCAACCCGACGGCAATAACCATTTCGGGTAGCACTTCGCGCATATAATCAGGGTCGAATTTCCGCGCATCAACTTTGATGTTGCGGAACGGATCAAGCCATTCAACCGGCAAGTCAAATCGCTCCGCCAGAAATTCGCGCAAACCCGTCAGTTTAGAACCGCCGCCGGCCAACAATACTTGTTGAACCGTGCCTTCCGCTTCGGAGGTGGCGCGGTAGAAATCGAATGTTTTCTGAATTTCCAACGCCAGGATTTCCGAAACGGTGCGTAAAATCAATTCCGTATCGCGGTCGCCACAATCCGGCGGCAAGGGCATTCCGCGTTTGACGGCTTCGGCGTCGCCCAGCGACAGGCCCAGTTCTTTTTGCAGTAAAGCCGTATATTGATTGCCGCCCACCGTTACGTCGCGCGTAAAGAGGCTGGTTGCGCCGTTCATAATGTTGATGTTCATAGTCGCCGCGCCGATATTTAGCAAGGCCACAATTTGCTCGGGCTGCGGGTTATAATTAACCTCGTAGCAGTTTTGCAGGGCGAACGATTCAACATCCACAATCGTCGGGTGTTTGCCGGCTAACTGAATAGCCTGGCGCAGGTTAGCAATCTTGTCGCGCTTGCAGGCGGCGAGTAAAACCTGTAAGCCATCTTCAGAGTCGCCGGTGATTTGGTAATCCAGGCTCACATCACCGATTTCAAAAGGGATGAACTCTTCGGCGTGCCATTCGATGGATTCTTCCAACTCGGCTTCGCTCATCTTCGGCACGACCACGCTTTTAACGATAACGGAGTGGCCGCTTACGCCGGCAACTACTTTATCGCTCTTTATTTGCTGTTCACGGAAGATGTTGGCGATGACATTAGCGACGCCGTTTAATTCCATGATTTGGCCGTCAACAATGGAATCAGGTTGCAGGTTTTCGTAACCCAGATTAGTAAGTTGCAAACTATTCATTTTGCCTTGCAACTCGACTGCCTTCACCGAACTGGAACCGATGTCCACTCCGACGAGGTTGCTTCTAGTGTTTTTGTTTTTGAAAAGCATTTTCCTAGACGTTCCTTGCTACTTTTGTGGCGCTGCGGCGTTGTCTGGACAATAACCGCAAACGCGCCTGGCGAACCCTTAAATGGATATCATCACGTTTTTTCTTGACAGGGTTGACAGACTCCGTGACAGCCAATTCGCGGCTTGCCTTGATTGATTCTACGGGTGACGGATAGGGCCGTTTCATAACTGGTTTGTGTGCCACACAGAGCAGGGCGTTGCATCAAGAGGCCCTTGCGTGTACAGGGTTGGAGGGTTAAATACAAATCAGGCGCTAAATTTTCAGCACAGCTCTGCGTTAGCGTCTAAACGTGTGCCGGCATGGATTTTGTGGCAAAGCTTGGAGCAAGTTGAAAGAATTATTAGGAGAAACTGTCAAGCGACGAAACCAAAGTGAGTTGGTGTTAGGTTGAGCGGCAGATGTGCGCCCTGAATTAAAGGCTACAACATTCACACAACACTGTCAATCATAATTTATTAAGTCTTTCTCATAAAAAATCTTAGGAAGGCCAATAGCCAAGTGGCGAGATTGATTACTAACTCACGTTACGCGCGGGTTGAGATATACGCTCCTCTTAGTCTGCGAAGGCAGACGGCAGACAACTAGCCCCGCATGAAGCGGAGCGGAATGTGGGGAATTGAATTAGCCAATGTCTTGAGCCTGCTTTAGCTGGCGATATAACTCTGCCGTCTGCTCTCGCAGACTTACAGGAGTTGGCTGGAATTCCCCAGACTCCGCTTCGCTGCGTCTGGGGCTAGATATATGCCGTCTGCTTTTGCAGACTGGTTACTTTGATAACGACATTAACAAATAGTATCTGGCCGGAACAGAACTTTGCCACAGAGGACACAGAGTTCACCGAGAGAGCAAAAACGCAATCAGTTACTCTCTGTGTTCTCGGTGAACTCTGTGGCTAATTCTTTTGCACAATTACGCTGTTTCAATGTCGTTATCAAAGTTCTGTTTTGCAATCATCTGTTTCCTCCAAAGTCTAAAATAGTAATGCCTTCGCTTTTACGGCTTTAAGTAACGCAGGTGTAAAGCCTAATGGAATAACGGATGCAGTCAACAGAGCAACTGGGAGTTTTGGGGTTGCCCCTGGTTGGGGTCGCACCCTTTCCTTAAAAGCTGTTAATCCAGCAGCAATTCTCATTTTGACTTTTTGAAGATATTGTTATCCTGCTGACATCAGCCAATTTACAGTTACGCCAAAAAGTCATTTTTGAGGTATTTTTAGGCAACTTTGCAAAGTGTTGCAAATACAAGCCTTAGCGGAGCGTGGAAAATAGCATAAATTGTTGATTCTCCTAGGTTTATGCCATAATGAGAATTGCTGTTAATCCAGCAGTTAAATACCCAAGATTCTAAAATTTCAGACAGGAGAGCTAACTTAATGAGCCAGCTTCAACATTTCAGATATAAAGTATTTCCTCTCTTTTCTTTGTTACTCCTCCTCAGTTCATGTAACCTATTTCTCCGAGAGGAAAATGGAGGCATTTCAAAGGATGCGATGGAAGCCATGATTGCGTCAAATATTCCCAAAGGAACTAGCCAGGAAAAAGTCCTTGAATTCCTAGAGAGCAAAAAAATTCATCATACAACTGAGGAATACATTGATTATGAAACTAACGGCAACCCAAGAAAATTACCGATGGTAACTGCTTCAATCAGGAACAATATGCCATCCTTCTTTGAATCTCATTTAGGGATGGTGTTTTATTTCAATGAAGCCGGCCTCTTAGAAAGATATGAAGTGAGACAATCATACAAAACCGTTTAGCAATACTTTGCCCAAGCACGGTATTACGGCAGTAGCATGGGCCGTTTCATCTCGGTTGACCCGCTCATGGCAAGCGCGCGCGCCGCCACGCCGCAGAGCTTCAACCGTTACACCTACGGCTTGAATAATTCCCATATGCCTCTGCCTCGCAAAATAATGCTTGCCAAACGCTCCTGAACCTTGTAGGATGCGCGGCATAGTTTATGAAGAGCCGCGCACGCTTCAATTCAACCAACGCCGGCACGCTATCTTTCGCGTGGCGCAACTCCTTTTGGTGGGCCTAGCCCAATCTAAATAACTTCGTTTCCCGACCCATATTTCTATCTTTTTTCTCACGGCATTTTACTTGCCGGACGCGCCTATTTGTTTATGTCCACGCCATTTAACTACATCGCTGAAACCTTTTCCGTCAACGCTGACACGGTGACTCCGGTTGCGCTTTACGCCAATTTGCGGCAACTTTTTAGCGAAACCTTGCTCTTGGAATGCGCCGAAACGCGCTCGCCGGAAACCGCTTGCTCGTATCTCTGCGCCGACCCTTTGGCGCGCATCTCCGTGCAAAACGGCGTGGCACGGATTGAGAAAAACGGACGGCGCGTGGGCGAATTTAGTTTGCCAAGCGCAACTGCCGTGACCGCGTTGGATAGTTTCATGGCTTCGCTAAACATTGACACCGCTACAAATAACGCGCCGGGGTTATTTGGTTATCTCGGTTACAGCGTGATTCCCGCGCTTGAGGACATCGCGTTTCCTAAACCGCCGCCCGTCGCCGAAAGCATCCCTGATTTGCAGTTCGCGCTCTATCGTTACGTCTTTCGCTTCGACCATTACCGCGACACTATCACCGCCACGCAACTGCGCGAAACCGGCGACAACGCCAAACCCTTAGCCGAACTTTTCGCGGAACTTGCTCACCGCCGCGCGCCCGACTTCCCTTTCGCCCGCATTGGCGCAGAACTTCCTGATATGAGCGACGCGGATTTTGCGTCTATCGTCGAAACCTGCAAAACGCACATCCGGCGCGGCGACGTTTTCCAAATCGTGCCTTCACGCCGTTTCACGCAAAGTTATCGCGGCGATGAGTTCCAGGTCTATCGCGCCCTGCGCCGCGTCAATCCTTCGCCCTTCCTGTTCTTTTTCGATTACGGCGGCTTCACGCTTTTCGGTTCCTCGCCCGAAGCGCAACTGCTTGTGCGCGATGGGGTTGCGCATTCGCTGCCGATGGCCGGCACTTACCCGCGCGGCACGGACGCGGCGCATGACCACGCCCTGGCCAACGCTTTGCGCGACGACCCCAAAGAGAACGCCGAACACGTCATGCTGGTTGATTTAGCCCGCAACGATTTGAGCCGTCATTGCTATCCGGTTGAGGTAGAAGCCTTTAAGGAAACCGAGTTTTATTCGCACGTCATCCACCTGGTTTCGCGTGTTTCCGGCAAACTGAACGAAGGCGCGACAGCCACGCAAGCTCTCGCCGCTTCGTTTCCCGCCGGAACTCTGAGCGGCGCGCCGAAATACCGCGCCATGCAGCTTATCAACCAATACGAACCCGCCGGACGCAGTTTCTATGGAGGCAGCGTCGGTTTTTTCGGACTTAATGGCGACAGCACCCACGCCATTATGATTCGCTCGTTTCTCGCCCGCCAACGCCAACTCATCTATCAGGCCGGGGCCGGCATCGTCGCCGATTCCGACGCGGCAAAAGAGACCGCCGAAGTCCGCAACAAACTCGCCGCCCTGCGCCGCGCACTTGAACAAGCGGAAAGCAGTGGTCAGTAGCCGGTGGTCACATATGAAGATACTGTTATTGGACAATTACGATTCGTTTACCTTCAATCTCGCCCATCTCGTGCGCGAGGTGTCGGGCTGTGCGCCGGACGTGCGCCGCAACGACAAAATCGCGTTTGAAGAAGTTGAAAGTTACGACAAGATATTGCTCTCGCCTGGCCCCGGCGTGCCTTCGGAAGCGGGTTTGATGCCCCAAATGATACGCCATTTCGCGCCGCGCAAGAGCATTTTGGGCGTCTGTTTGGGGCACCAAGCCATTGGTGAAAGTTTCGGCGCACGGCTGGAAAATATGGCGCAAGTGTCGCACGGGCAAGAGCTTGAGACGTTTCTCACAACGCCGGATGAACCGTTATTCAACGGCCTTCCGCCATCGTTCGCGTCGGGCCGTTATCATTCATGGCTGGTTTCTGAGAATGCGTTCCCCGCGTGTCTGGCAATCACGGCCCGCGATGCTGAGGGCCGCGTGATGGCCTTGCGCCACCGTGAGTTTGACGTGCGTGGGCTTCAGTTTCACCCCGAATCGGTGCTCACGCCGCACGGCGCGGATATTATGCGAAACTGGCTGAACACATAACGCGCAGCGTAAGTCAGTACCCGAAGCGGTAGCGACGGGGTTTCCGGCAAAACCGCAAAATCCATATGAAACAACTACTTAACAAAGTTCTACAAGGCTACATTCTGACCGCAGACGAGGCGGCAACCGCGATGCGCGGAGTGTTATCAGGCGATGCGCCGGCAGAGCAGACGGCGGCATTGCTGGCGACGCTACAAATGCGGGGCTTGCATCTGACGGAGTTGCAAGGGTTTCGCCTGGCGCTTGATGAAAGCGGGCAAACCATTGACTTACAGGAATTTGCGCCGATTGATGTGTGCGGCACAGGTGGCGACGGCAAACATACCTTCAACATCTCCACGCTGACTGCTTTTGTCTTGGCGGGCGCGGGCGTCAAGGTCGCCAAACACGGAAATTACGCTGCCACTTCGGGTTGCGGTTCATCAGATGTCTTGCAACATCTGGGCCTCAAATTCACGGCTGACGAAACCGCGTTACGGCGGCAAATCGCTGAAACTAATATCTGTTATTTGCACGCCCCATTGTTTCAGCCGGCATTAAAAGCCGTCGCGCCCATACGCAAAGCCATCGGTTTTCGCACGTTTTTCAACTCGCTCGGCCCGCTGCTCAATCCGGCGCGTCCGCTCAGACAATTCATCGGCGTTAGCGACCCCGCCACGTTACGTTTGTACCGCTATTTTCTCGAAGATTCCGGCCCGGCTTTCGCCGTTGTCACGACCCGCGACGGCTATGACGAAATCTCTCTGACCGCCGCTTTCGACGTGGCAACCAATGAAGGCGTAACCACCTACACGCCCGAAGATATTGGTTTCCCGACAGTTGCCGCGCACGAGCTAAACAACGGCGCAAACATCGGGCAAGCGGCGGAACAGTTTCTCGGCATTCTGCGTGGCACAAGCACACCCGCACAAGAAGCTGTCGTTATCGCTAACGCCGCCTTTGCTTTGCGCCTGGCGCGGCCTGAAAAGTCACTTGACGAGTGCCGCAAACAAGCTACCGAATCTTTGCGCGACGGCCACGCGCAACGCTGTTTTATCCGGCTCCAAACACTAAGCGCAACGCTATGAATATCTTAGACAAAATTGCAACCCACAAACGGCATGAAATCGCCGCGCGGCGCGAGGCTGTGCCACTCAAAAAACTGGAACGCAGCGAATACTTCGCGGCCCCGACGGTTTCCTTCACCGCACATCTGCGGCGGCCCGATAAGGTGGGCATCATTGCGGAAATCAAGCGGCAATCGCCCTCGAAAGGCGTGATAAACGCGCATATCTCCGTCGAAAAATTGTCGGTCGGGTATGCGCAAGCCGGCGCAAGCGCGTTGTCAGTCTTGACCGATAAGGAATTTTTCGGCGGTTCGCTTGACGATTTACGGACGGCGCGGCGGCTCAACTCTTGCCCGATTTTGCGGAAAGATTTTATCCTTGACGAATACCAAATCGTCGAAGCCAAAGCCTTTGGCGCGGACGTTATTTTATTGATTGCCGCGCTGTTGGACGCCGCGCAGATTAGACAATTGGCGGCTTTTGCGGCTTCGCTAGGCTTGGAAGCCTTGCTAGAAATACGCTCCCGCGAAGAGTTGCCGGACGATTTATCGAACCTTCACGCCATCGGCGTCAACAACCGCGACCTGCGTGATTTTTCGGTGGATGTCAGCCGTGCACTCGAAATCGCCGCATTTCTGCCAGCAGATATAACCAAAATCGCCGAAAGCGGACTGAAAGACGCCGCCACGATTCTCGATTTGAAACGCGCCGGTTTTCACGGTTTTCTCATCGGCGAGGCGTTTATGCGCCACAGCCAACCTGAAACAGCCTGTGCCGAATTGGTACAACAGATATGCCTAAAGGGTTGAAACTCAAAGTTTGCGGAATGCGCGAGGCGGAAAATATGCGCCAAGTGGCTGCGCTCGGCCCGGATTTTTTCGGCCTGATATTTTACCCGCCGTCATCACGCGCCGTGACGCCTGCGCAAGCGGCGGCGTTGCCCGACTTTGCGGGCGTGCGGCGCGTCGGCGTTTTTGTCAACGAAACGATAGAAACGATGCTGGCAACGGCAAACACCGCGCGGCTTTCCTTTCTGCAATTGCATGGCGACGAAACGCCTGAGACTTGCGCCGCGTTCAAACAACTTGCGCCGCAATTACAAGTTATCAAAGCCTTTGCGGTTGACGCGGAGTTCTCCGGCGCAACTCTCGCGGACTATGAAACCGCGTGCGACTACTTTCTTTTTGACACGCGCAGCAACCAACGCGGCGGCAGCGGCACAGCCTTTGATTGGAGCATCTTGCAACGCTGCGCTATTCGTCGCCCGTTCTTTCTCGGCGGCGGCATCGGGCCGGAAAACGCCCCGCAAGCCATCGCTGCGTGTCAAGGTTTGCCGCTTTTCGCGCTCGACCTGAACAGCCGCGCCGAAACCGCGCCGGGCGTGAAATCAGTGACGGCGGTGCGGAAAGTGATAGAAGTTTTGCGTTGCTAGTGTTCAGTCAAGGTTGAATTGACGGGCGCGGCTTCACTGTCCCCTGTCAACTTTCCCCTCTCCACTGTTTTTCAGTGAAATCAGTTGAGAGTGGAGAGTTGACAGGGGAGAGTGGGGCCGCCCGTGACCGCACATCTCGCCCGCCATATGAAACTTGAC
>JAYVJN010000271.1:0-4910 GCA_043769325.1 Acidobacteriota bacterium | reverse complement strand
TAACGGTTGGCAAATTCCTTGAGCAGTTCCATTTTGTCTTCCAGCACGATGTCAAGCCGTTCGGCGGCAATCGTGTCTTGCGGGTTGCTGCTCAAGGTGTCAGTAGATTCCTTTGCGGCTTGGTTCAAAACGTCCAGGTTATATTCAAAAGCCTGACGAATCTGTGGACTCCAACGCGCCTTGCGTTGCTCTACGCGCTGATACCAATAATCAAACGTCGGTTGCCGCGCTTGCACTAAGGTTTCAATGCGCCGGCTCGTCGCGGCCCCGCTGCTGACTAAGCCGCGCACCGCGCCAGGCAGTTTCGCCATACCCAGCGTCATTATCGAAACAGTTACGAGCAAAGCCGCCAGCGAACCCGCGAGTTGCGGCGACGAAAGCTGCCATTTACTCCACCAACCGGCGGCCTTTTCCGGCTTGGCTTGGGCGGCGGCGCGGGTATCAGCCGCGTTCCCGGCCTCAATTGTGTTGCTGATGCGTCGCCAGAGGGCTTCTTCGTTAGGCACTCTGTCGTAAAGGCCGCGTTGCGCCACGCACAGGCCGAGTACCGAATCAAGTTCGTCGTGCGCCGCGCGACAAGCTCCGCAGGCGGCCAGATGCGCGCCAACCTCGATGCGCGGCGCGGAGGGCAGCTCATTGTCGAGCCATTCGCTTAGTAAATTTTGGCAGTTCTCGCAGTTCATTACAGCTTAAAACCTCATCACAGGCTGTACGTTTAGTGAACGAGAAGGCCGGGGAAACGCTCTTGGCCTACGCTCAACTGGTTGCGCCACACGGGGGCGGGCGCGAAATCTAATGCTTTGTTGCGCCGGCGGCTTCAGTAGTTTGCCGCAGCAGTCCGCGCAATTTCATACGCGCTTTGTGTAATTGCGATTTGGAGGTGCCGACGGAACAGCCGAGCATCCGCGCAATTTCTTCATGTTCGTGGCCTTCTACGTCGTGTAACAGAAAGACCGAACGATAACCGGGCGGCAACTGCGCGATGGCTTTTTCCAAGGCCAGCCGTTCGACGACGGGCATGGCGTTGGGATTGGCCGTGCCGACCACAATTTGCACCGGCGTTTCGCCTTCGTCAGTGGTAAATTCCAGTTTGACGCTCTTCTTGCGAAAGTGCATTAAGACCTGGTTGACCGTCATGCGATGCAGCCAGGTTGTAAAGGCCGATTCGCCGCGAAAACTGCCGATTTTACGAAAGAGCTGTATGAAAACCTCTTGCGAGAGGTCTTCGGCTTCGGACGCGCTGTTCGTCATGCGTAAACAGAGTGAATAGACGCGCCGGTTATGACGCCGGTAAAGCTGCTCAAAGGCGGCCATATCACCACCGGCGGCTAGTTGCGTCAGCGCGTAATCCGAACTGCTGTTGGCTTCGGTATCGGCTGGGGTCATGTCTCGGCCTGACTGTTTGAGCGGCCCGACAAGGCGTCGGATATTACATGACCTCGCCCTTCCGCGCTTGTTGCGTCAACGTGCTAAGTCGCAACTGCATCCATCGTTTCTGATGCCAGGCATGATAACGCCGTTGCCCGCTCTGGTAAAAAATTACTTTCGTTTGCTTGCGTTCCGGCCAACGTTTTCTTTCGCTTTTGTGTCGCGGCGCGCAACTAACCATGTTCAATTGAAGGTCGCGCAAGAGCAGCAGCGGGGGCAAGCCACCCTTCCCGACCTGCCAGGTTGATTTAGGGGCTTGATGAAAACCATGCTACCGCTCACAAACAATAAAATCTCGCCCGCTTTCTGACCTGGCAGGTTAGGAAGGGTGGCTTGCCCCCGCCACTCGTTAGCGCAACTTTCCAAGAAACCTCATACTGTCAAATAACCGTGCCGTTAGGAATGACGGCTTTTTTGGGGACGATGATAAGGCCGTCGCGGATGTAATACATACCATCGGGGCCATCTTCCTGGTCAACGCCGCGCTCATTAACGAGGCGCACATTGGAGCCAATGCGTGCGTTTTTATCCACAATGGCGCGGCGAATTAAGGTATTTTCACCGATGCCGAGCAAAGGCATTTCCGCCAGGCGGTTTTCTTCCATCGCTTCCAGCGATTCATAGTAATCCGCGCCCATCAAAATTGTGCTTTCGATTTGTGAACCGCGCCCGATGCGGCAGCGCAAGCCGACGATGGAGCGTGTGATACGCGCGCCGTCCAGAATGCAACCCTCGCTGATGGCTGAATCGCGTATTTCGCAGTTATGGACTTTGGACGGCGGCAAGTAGCGGGCGCGTGTATAAATGGGCGCGTCGCCGTTGAACAGGTTGAACTTAGGCACAATGGAGGTCATGTCTAAATTAGCGTCGAAAAAGGCTTTGATGGTTCCGATGTCTTCCCAATAACCGTCAAACAGATAGCCTTGCACCTTATAATCTTTAATCGCCGCCGGAATCACTTCACGCCCGAAATCGTCCCACTTAGGATTTTCCGTCAACAATTGTTCCAGACGGTCATAGCGGAAAATGTAGATGCCCATCGAAGCCAGATAGGGACGCTTGACAGCTTCCTCTTGGCTCAAACCGAAAGCCGAAGTGTCCACCCGCATCTTTTCCAACTCTTCGCCCTTTGGCTTTTCCTTGAATTCGACGATGCGCCCGTCGTTGCTGGTTTTGACCAGGCCAAACTCCGAGGCTTCGTCGGGGCGGCAGGGAATCGTGGAAATAGTAACGTCGGCGTTGGTTTCGTGATGCAGGTCGAGAAAGTCGCGGTAGTCCATCGTATAGAGATGGTCGCCCGAAAGGATGATGATGTTATCAATTTGCCATTCGCGGATGTGGGGCAAAACCTGGCGCACCGCGTCTGCCGTACCCTGAAACCACTGCGGGCTGTCCGGCGTCTGTTCGGCGGCGAGAATGTCCACAAAGCCGTCGGAGAAGCGCGAAAAGCGGTAAGTTCGTGCAATATGGCGATTTAACGACGCTGAGTTGTACTGCGTCAGCACGAAAATCTTGGTGATGTCCGAGTTGATACAGTTGGAAATCGGGATGTCCACCAAGCGATACTTGCCGCCCAGAGGAACCGCCGGTTTCGACCTCTGCCCCGTCAAAGGAAACAGCCGCGTCCCCGCGCCGCCGCCTAAAATCAAGGCCAAAACATTGTGTCTGCGCGCCATAATTTGCTTCTCACTTGGTGAAATAAAAATGCCTCTTGAGCATAGCCGCAAAGCCTGGCGGTTTCAAGCGCAACGGTAGAAAATAATGCCGCCGGCACGCAAACGCGGATAGTTTTTTCCGCCTTGACTTTAGGGCGTTGGTCGCCAAGAGTAGTACATCCAATCTCTGTGGTGTGCGCGTAACTTTTTTTGACCTTAACCCGCGCCACGCTTTCTCGTTCCGTTTTTGCTGATTAGGAGTCTAAAATGAATAAACTCGTTTCGCCGCGTCGCCGCCAAGCTTTGTTGTCGGTTGTCGTTCTGATGGCCCTAGCCGTCGCGCTTGTTTTCGCCGCCCGCAATCAGGCTGCCGGCCCCGCGAAGCGGCAAGAAACAGAAAGCCCCACTGCCGCCGGCGATTTAGACCTCGCTTTTGCGTCCACTGCTTCTTCGACAAATGCCGGCCAGGTGGCTGCGTTAGCGGTACAAAGCGACGGCAAAATTCTCGTCGGCGGCTTTGTCAACACCGTCAATGGCGTGGCCCGCAATGGCATCGCCCGCCTCAACAGCGATGGCACCCTCGACACCGCTTTCGCTAACGGACTGGCCGGCACAAATGGCGATGTCATAGATATAGTTGTCCAAGCCGACGGAAAAATCCTCATTGGCGGAAGTTTCACTACCGTCAACGGAGTCGCCCGCGGCAACATCGCCCGGCTCAATGCAGACGGCACCCTTGACGTTTCTTTCGCTAACGGACAGGCTGGTTTGGATAACCTTGTCTTTGCCATAGCCGTGCAAAGCGACGGCAAAGTGGTTATCGGCGGCAATTTCACCACTGTCAATGGCGTGGCGCGAAGCGGCATCGCACGGCTCAATAGCGACGGCACGCTCGACACCTCTTTCGGCAACGGGCTGGCCGGCGCGAATGGCACTGTGGTTTCCGTCTCGGTGTTGAGCAGTGGGAGAATCCTTATCGGCGGCAGTTTCACTACCGTCAACGGAGTCGCCCGAGCTTTCATCGCGCGGCTCAACAGCGATGGCACACTAGACAATACTTTTCCCAACGGGCAGTCCGGCCCAAATGGGGGTGTCTCTGCCGTAGCCGTGCAAAGCGACGGCAAAATCATCATCGGGGGCCAGTTCATCGCCGTCAACGGGGTGGCGCGGGGTAACATCGCGCGGCTCAACACCGACGGAACGCTTGACACCGCCTTTGGCAACGGACTGGCCGGCGCAAGCCTCAATGTGCAAGCCGTCGCCCTGCAGACGGACGGCAAAATCGTCATCGGCGGCGGCTTCAACACCGTCAATGGTGTGACACGCCTCGGCTTTGCCCGCCTCAATACGGATGGGACGCTCGACACTTTTGGCAACGGGCTGGGCGGCACGAATAATAATGTTGAAGCTATCGCCCTGCAGTTGGACGGAAAAGTGATTATCGGCGGCGGCTTTACTCAAGTAAATGGCGTGACGCGCAGCCAAATTGCCCGCCTCAACGCCGACGGCACTCTCGACACGGGTTTCGCGGCGCAGGCAACCTCTTTTAGTGTTGTCTTTGCCGTAGCCGCGCAAAGCGACGGCAAAGTGGTTATCGGCGGCAGTTTCAACACCGTCAACGGCGGGTTGCGCAACGGCATCGCGCGGCTCAACGCCGACGGAACGCTTGATACCGGATTCGCCAACGGACAATCCGGCGTGCCCGTTAGCGGGAGCGTCAGGGTGTTGGCCCTCGCCGTGCAACCCGACGGCAAAATCGTCATTGGCGGCACTTTCACCCAGGTCAATGGCGTGACGCGCAACCGCATTGCGCGGCTCAACGCCGAC
>JAYVJN010000270.1:0-11161 GCA_043769325.1 Acidobacteriota bacterium | reverse complement strand
ATCAAAGGGATGCGCGTCACGCTTTCCTACATCCCGAAGAAATCGTGGACGGTGCAATACCCGGAAGAACCTGTCACCTTGCAGCCGCGTTATCGCGGGCAACACCTGCTCCACGTTGACGAACAGGGCAAGGAAAAGTGCGTGGCGTGCTTTTTATGCGCAGCGGCTTGCCCCTCCGACTGTATTTATATCGAAGCGGTTGACGACCCGCGCCCCGCCGCCGAGCGCGTGGGCCGCGATGAGCGTTACGCCAAAGTCTATAATATTGACTACGGACGCTGCATCTTCTGCGGTTTCTGCGTCGAAGCCTGCCCCAAAGACGCCATCACTCACGGTTATAATTTCGAGCTTTCCGTCTATAACCGCGCCGATTTGCTCAAGACTAAAGACGACCTGCTCATTACCAAACAAGTTCAATCCAAAAACTACCGCGTCGCGTTTTCTGACGAAGACGTAAACTCGGAATACAAAGAAGTCTGATTGGGGGTTGGGGAATGGGGAAGAGGGGTTAGGCCGCATGACCGCTCTGTTCCCCCATTCCCTAATCCCTAACCCCCATCCCCTTTTATTTAGCGCGGGCTTGTTTTCTTTGGCGGGAAAGCGTTTTTGCGTGTATTTTATAGGGCGTAACGCAACACCTTGCATTGGGTTATGGCCCTACCACTCAACGGAGAAGTAACTCAACTATTGCTCGACGCCAGCCAGGGACAGACTGCGGCGTTGGAACAACTGTTGCCGCTTGTCTATGGCGAACTGCAAAGGCTGGCGCGCCACTATATGCGTAGCGAACGCGCCAATCACACGCTGGAAACCGCCGCGCTCATCAATTCGGTTTGGCGGCGCGTTTAATGCGGC
The DNA here is from genome assembly GCA_043769325.1 of Acidobacteriota bacterium. Taxonomy (GTDB): domain Bacteria; phylum Acidobacteriota; class Blastocatellia; order Pyrinomonadales; family Pyrinomonadaceae; genus JAYVJN01. The sequence continues at coordinate 10,306 of JAYVJN010000270.1, read as the reverse complement.
AAATCCTGATTGACCATGCCCGCGCTCACAACGTCGGCAAACGCGACGAAGCCGCCAAAATCATCGCCAAATTTTCCCCCATCGGCCCCGGTTCCGAAGTCTCACACTACGTCTTGGCGACATTATTTACCGCGCTCGGCGACGATAACCAGGCCCTTGATGAACTGGAAATATCCTGGCGCGAACGCGAACAACCCATTCAATTTATTAAAGTTGAGCCATTATTGGATAACCTACGCTCCCAGCCCCGCTTTAACGACACCCTCGGCAAACTCAACTTCGCGCCTTAATCAATTTTGCCCGTTTCTGACGCGGCGAATCCTTTTCTAAACTGTTGTTTAATCGTTTATTTATCGCGTTTTTCCAGGTATTTCGGATGGCGTCAAATGCGTATGTCCCCTGAACCCTGGCAACAAATCAATGAATTACTCGCATCGGCCCTTTTTCTGGCCCCGGCAGAGCGTAGTACTTTTCTCAAAAATGTCTGCGCCGCTAATGAATCTGCCGGCTCGTTTCGTCGCGTACTATTTTTTGCTCACCTCGGAGCGAAAATCATGTCTTACAAAGAGTTTCATTACCGTTGGGAATACGATTTACGCGCCGCGCCAGAGCAGTTGTGGCCCTTTGTGGCTGACACCAACCGCTTCAACTACGACGCCGGCGTGCCCGCCGTGCAGTTGCCGCAACTCGAAGGCACACGCCTGGAAACGGCCCGCCGCCGGCTGAAAATGTTCGTGCTGGGGTTGACAGTGGAATGGGTAGAACAGCCTTTCGAGTGGCTCAAACCTTATCGTTTCGGGGTCGTGCGCCATTACACCAAGGGGCCGGTGGCGCAGGTGCGCGTGCTGGCTGAGTTAAATCCGAAACCCGCCGGCGGCACGCATCTGGTTTACCAGGTTTGGGCTACACCTAAGAGCGCGGTAGGTTTAGCCGCCATCCCCGTGCAAATCGGTTTCGCCAGCAAACGTAATTTTGAACGTATCTTTCAACGCTACGACAAACTCGCGCAGGAAGGCGGGTCGCCGCCGGCGGAAACTGACGCTCCGACGTTTGCTTCCGGCGGGCGCGAACGGCTCACGGCCCTGCGCCACAAACTCACGCAACAAGGCGCGGATATAGAAATCACGCGCCGCCTCGTCAATCTCTTTCTCCATGCCGACGACATTTCGCTGGCCCGCATCCGCCCCTACGCGCTGGCCGATTATTGGGACTTGCCGCGCCGTAAAGTCTTAGAAACATTCTTGCAGGCCACCCGCGCCGGCTTGCTTGATTTACAGTGGGACGTTTTGTGTCCGCATTGTCGCGGCGCAAAAAAGAGCAGCAAATCGTTGACCGGCATCAGTTCCAACGGCGAATGCGACACCTGTAACATTGATTTCAACGTCAACTTTGACCGCCTCGTCGAACTCACTTTTCGCCCTAATAAAGCGATTCGCTCTGTCGAAGCCCGCGAATTTTGTATCGGCGGCCCGCAGGTAACGCCGCACGTCGTCTTGCAACAAATCCTCGCTGCCGGCGAGGAACGCGAGGTTTGCCTGATGTTGGAAAAAGGCCGCCACCGCTTGCGCTGCCTCGGCGTGTCCGGCGGGCAACACCTCAACGTAAACGAAGGCGGCGCGGCAGAATTGGCGCTTGCCGTCAACGAAACAGGCTGGGCAACGGATGAACCGGCCCTCGCGCCGACACCGACTTTACGCCTCCGCAACGACACTCAAGACGAGCAACTCTTTATTTTGGAACGCATTGCCTGGAGCGACCAAGCCGCCACCGCCGCCGAAGTAACCGCGCTGCAAATCTTCCGCGACCTGTTTTCCAATGAAGCCTTACGGCCCGGCGAACAGATTTCTGTCGGCAGCATGACCGTTTTATTCACCGATTTGAAAGGCTCCACCCAACTTTACCGCGAAATCGGCGACGCGGCGGCCTTCGGGCGCGTGATGGCCCACTTCGACATCTTGCGCCAGGCTATCGCCGAAGCCGACGGTGCGTTGGTCAAAACTATCGGTGACGCGGTTATGGCCGTTTTTCGCCGCCCCGACGCGGCCCTCCGCGCGATTCTCAAAGCGCAGCAAACTTTGGCGAACCCTACCGACGGAGGCACGCCGCTAACGCTCAAAGTGGGCATTCACAGCGGCCCCTGCATCGCTGTTACTTTGAATGAGAGGCTTGATTACTTCGGCGGCACGGTCAACCTCGCGGCCCGTCTCGAAGGCTTGTCAAGCGGCGGCGACGTGGTGATTTCCGAAGCCGTCCAACACGACCCCGCCGTGCAAGAATTACTCACAGAAAGCTTTACCGCGCAAGAGTTTACGCATCTTCTCAAAGGCTTCGGCGAAGAAGCGTTCGCCCTCTGGCGCGTAGCCCCGCGCCAAGAGATATTTGAGCAAAAATTAGCGGCGTAGGGGCAGACCTATGTGTCTGCCCTGTTCGTGTGTCTGCTCTGTTGTTCGGAATGAACGCGGGGCAGACACGCAGGTCGGCCCCTACCGGCGTCGTGCGGCGAGTTTGATTTTGGCTTCGGCGGCCAGGAGTCTTTGTTTGATACCGGCGTGGTGAAAATGTGTGATGGCGATGGCGATGGCGTCGGCGGCGTCGTGGGGTTGCGGCGGCGCGGGCAAATTGAGCAGCAACTTAACCATTTGTTGCACTTGCTGTTTTTCGGCGTTACCGTAACCGACAACCGTTTGCTTCACTAAACGCGGCGCGTACTCCGCGATTTCCAGCTTGGCCCGCGCGGCGACGTACATAGCAACCCCGCGCACTTGGCCTAACTTAATGGCAACCTTGGGGTTATTGGCGTAAAAGGCTTCCTCAATGGCGCACACATCCGGCTTTAAGCGTTCAATCAACTGCGTCAAACCATCGCCGATAAGCAACAACCGTTGGGCAAAGTCCAGGCTGGCCGGGGCCTTTATCGCCCCATATTCGACCAACTTATAACGCAAGCCGTCGCCTTCCAACACGCCCCAGCCCGTCGTCTCGCTGCCCGGATCTATGCCTAATACTTTCATTTATTAATGGAGAGTGGAGAATGAAAAATGGAGAATAGTAGGCGCAAAGCGTTGATTCTCCATTCTCCACTTTCCATTTTCCATTAGTTTTACTCCATTTCGTCTTCGTCTATGTCGAAGTTGGCGAAGACTTTCTGCACGTCTTCGTTGTCGTCGAGGGCGTCGTAAAGTTTGAGCATTTGCCGCGCTTCGTTGCCTTCAAGGTGGATGTAATTTTGCGGAATCATGGATATTTCGGCGGCTTCGGGTTCCACGCCGGCGGCTTTGACGGCAGTTAGCACATCGTCAAAGGTGAGCGGGTCGGTGTAAATGGCAAAGTTGTCGCCGTCCTCTTGCAAGTCTTCCGCGCCGGCTTCGGTGACGATTTCAAAGAGTTCGTCTTCCGACTTTAATTCTTTGTTGACAATAATATAGCCCTTGCGGTCAAACATCCACCCGACGGAACCGGATTCGCCCATATTGCCGCCGTTCTTGCCAAAGATGTGGCGAATTTCGGCGACGGTACGGTTGCGGTTGTCGGTCATCGTTTCGACTAAGACAGCAACACCGCCGGGGCCGTAACCTTCGTAAGTAATTTCGTCGTAATTAACGCCTTCAAGTTCGCCGGTGCCGCGTTTGATGGCGCGGTCAATCGTGTCGTTGGGCATATTTCCGGCTTTGGCGTCGGTGACGGCCTTACGCAGACGCGCGTTGGCTTCCAAGTCACCGGTGCCGCCGGTGCGGGCCGCAACCGTGATTTCTTTAATCAGTTTGGTGAATAATTTGCCGCGTTTGGCATCCAACGCGCCTTTTTTGTGCTTAATTGTATGCCATTTAGAGTGGCCGGACATGGTGTAGTTTTCCTCGTCAGATATAAGATAAGTTAAACCGAGAATATAACAAACCTCTGCGAAAAACGCCAAAGCGCACTGCGCCAAATCTATGGAAAGCTTAGGGCTTATTCAAAATGCGAATCAAGGGTTGATACCGCGAAACCCTTAACCCGCGCAACGCAAAGCGTGTAACTGTTCCTTATCAACTGTCACTTGTCCACTATTTTATAGAAAACCAGTGGACAAGTGACAGTTGATAAGGAACAGTGGCGCGTTCCCCAACGAACTGGCTGCCATTGGCGAACGTGGCAAGCCGACACATCCGGTTTGGCGGTTAAATTTCAACCCTTGATTCGCATTCAAAGTAAGGTTAGAACATCGCCTGTAACGACGCTATACCTTTATAGCTATACGCCACGCAAGTGATAAGTGATAACCACCCTGCCTAATAGTTAGCGTAACTTCTTAACTCAAGACGCATAACATTATGATACATAATCATTTTTTTTCGCAGGTTTGTTAATTTTCTGCTTCCCTTTTGCTGATTTCCTGTTATACTCCCGCCCAAGCGCGCCGGAAAGACGCGCTTATACCGTTGCCACCCCTATAAATAAACTATATGTCATACACCAGCCTTGCCGTTGGCGTTTTTCAGCCATACCAACATTGGTCGCAAGCGTTTGTCCCCGCGCCGCCAACAACACGCCGGCTGCTTTTGCTCGGCAAAGAGGCAGACGCGGCTCAGGCTTTGCAGGCGCAGGTCATCGCCTTAGGTTGGCAAGTTGATTGTTCTTATGAATTAGAAGAAGCCGAAGCGTTGCTCGCCTGTTTTTCTTATACCGCCGTCGTGACGGATTTGAGTCTGCGCGGCGTTGACGGCCCGGCGGGGTTGAAAATCGTCAGGCAGGTGCGGGCGCGTTATCCGCACACCCGCGTTTTTCTCTGGACGCCGTTTTACACGCCACAGTTGGAAAATGCCGCCCGCGCTTGCGGAGGGGTTGACGGCTTTCTCCCTAAACCATTTCCTCTGAAAGATTTAGCCAGAGCTATCTGCGTAACACCGGAGACCTACTATGCCTAATGCCTTGCTTGAACGGATTATGCAACCCGGCGGCGTTTCGATGCTGTTTCAACCAATCATGGACATCAGCCGCAATGAATGGCACCTTCACTCGGTAGAATGCCTCGCGCGCGGGCCGAAAGCCACGAATCTGGAGTCTGCGCCTCTCTTGTTTGAGTATGCGCGACGCAAAAATGCGGAACATATCATTGACCGCGTGTGTATCGCCCAAGCTCTGCGCCACGCTTCCCTGCTACCTTCAGGAATGCGTTTTTCCGTCAACGTCCACGCCTCCACGCTAGGCCGTGAGCGCAACTTTGCCGCGTTTTTACAAGAGTTAGCGGATAAACAACGCCTTGACCTGGCGCGTGTGACCATCGAAATCGTGGAGCATCTGCCGTTTTGGGATGAGACGGATTTCCTCCGCACGCTCTCGGCCCTGCGTTGTTTGGGCGTAAAAATCGCGCTCGATGACATCGGCATCGGCTATTCCAACTACCGCATGATGCTGGACGCGCAGCCTGAATACTTCAAAATTGACCGTTATCTCATCGAGGGTTGCCATGCCGACCCGCGCCGCCGCGTCGTGCTGGAATCCATCGCCGAACTCGCGCGCAATTTCAATGCGGCTGCCATCGCGGAAGGCGTCTCGTCCGTCGCCGACTTGGAAACTGTTCGCGCGCTTGGTTTTACGCTGGCGCAAGGCTATCTGTTTGCCCGCGCCATGACCGCCACTGACCTGCTCAATTCACCTTTGCACACCACTCCGCTTTGGGCCTATCCCGAAAGTGATTTTGTTTCCGTGTAAGTAACAGAGCAAAAATAAAGTGACCCACAATGCGGAAGCCCGCACGAAGTAAGGGCGTCAAATATCATACACGTTCCTAAGTGCGTGTTTCTGCAAGATAATTGATGGGTTAGGTTATTTTATTCACGTTACTAAACGGCCCGACAATTTCCGCCTCAACTTTTTCTCGTGTATGATGCGCGGTTATAGCCGGGGCCATGCTGGAACACACTGTCACTATCACTAACCGTCTGGGTTTACACGCCCGCGCCGCCGCTACTCTGGTGCGCGCCGCCGCCGTGTATGACTCCGCGATAAGTTTGGCGCGCACCGACCAACCTCTTGAGGCCGACGCCAAATCAATCTTCAATGTTCTGCTGCTTTCAGCTTCGCGTGGCACGGAATTGCGTCTCATCGCCGACGGGCCGGACGAAGAGGCGGCGATTACCAACCTCGCGCAACTTTTTGCTGACAATTTTGGCGAAGAACAGAGCGTAGCGGCGCGTGCGCGTCAACGCGGGCCGCGTCCCGAACAGCATTGGCAAGGCTTGTGTGTTTCCGAAGGCGTGGTGACGGGGCGCGTCGTGCGTCTTTTTCAAGGCTCGCCGCAAGTTTTTCGCGTCTCTGTGCCGGAAAGTGAAACCAACCGCGAAGCCCATCGCCTACGCACGGCGGTACGTTTGGCGCGAAGGCAAGTGCTGGCTCTTAAAAACCGCGCCCGCAATGAGTTGGGCGAACAGCACGCTTATATTTTCGACTCACATCTGTTGATGCTGCGCGACCACAAACTGCTGGGCGACGTGGAAAATTTTATCCGCCGCGAGCGGGTCAACGCGGAATGGGCCGTCAAAGTCACTTCCGACCGTATCCTCGCGCTCTATGCCGAAATGCAGGACGAATACCTGCGCGAACGCAGCGCGGACGTGGAAGACGTGATGCAACGCCTCCTCAATATCCTTAGCGGCGAACGCCCGGCCCCGCGCAATTTACAAGAGCCATCCATTATTGTAGCCGAAGATTTACTGCCTTCTGCGCTGGCCGAACTGGATTTAACGCATACCCACGCGCTGGTTTTGGACGCCGGCGGCTGGACTTCGCACACCGCTATCATCGCCCGTTCATTGGGCATTCCGGCGGTAGTTGGCACACGCGACCTGCACCAACGCGCCCGCACCGGCGATATTATCGCGGTTGATGCGACACAGGGCAAAGTGATTCTGCACCCGACGCCGGAAACGCTGCGCCTTTTTGCGACTTTGGCAAAACCTGAGCCGGCAATCGTTTCCGGCCAGGAAAATAAACCCCTCTTCACGACTGACAACCGGGAAATCATACTCCGCGCCAACCTTGAATTGCCCGCCGAATACGCCGGCGTAAAGAAATATGGAGCTCGTGGCATCGGCCTTTATCGTTCCGAATTCCTGTTATTACAGAGACATACCGTGCCGGACGAAGATGAGCAGTGCGCTGTTTACACTGAATTGGCCGCGCTCGGCGGCGCAGATGGCGCAACAATTCGTCTGTTTGACCTGGGCGGCGATAAGATTGGCGGCGGCAGCCTCGAACATGAACGCAATCCCGCGTTGGGGCTCCGCGCCAGCCGTCTGGCTTTCACCCGCGAAGACCTCTTTCGCACGCAAGTCCGCGCGATTTTGCGTGCCGCCGCGCAGGGTAATTTGCGCTTAGTTTTACCGATGATTTCCGATGTGGCGGACATCCGCCGCGCCGTTCGCCTCATCGAAGCGGAGCGCGTTCGTTTGACGGCGCAAGGATTGGCGCACGGCCCGGTGCAAATCGGGGCCATGATTGAAGTCCCTTCCGCCGTCGCAACAGCGCATCACATTGCGCGGGAAGTAAATTTCTTTAGCTTGGGAACGAATGATTTGATACAATACACTTTAGCGGTAGATCGCGGCAATGAAGCCGTCGCTCCTTGGTTTCGCACACTGCATCCGGCTGTACTACAAAGTATCGCTCAGGTCATCAATGCGGCACACCACGCCGGCGTTCCCGCCGTTGTGTGTGGCGAAATGGCGGCAACGCCAGCTTACGCGCTGATGCTGCTAGGTTTAGGCGCAACCGAACTGAGCATGATGCCCGCCGCGATGCCGCGCTTGCGCCGCGTTCTGGCCGGCGTCTCAATTACTGAAGCGCGTGCCGTCGCCCTGGCTGCGTTGGATATGGCAACCGCTGACGAGGTGGAAAATTTTGTGGCAGATGAACTAGCCCGACGCTGGCCGCAATTTTTCCAGGCGCATAACCTCCCCCGCCCCTTAAACACTATTTCCCCCTAAAAAACGCCTTTTGGCAGCATTTATTTTGCCAGCTATTGCTAATTGTCGGGTTTCTTAGTATTTTTATTACTTTATTTCAGCTATCTCTGGAGAAATGCGGTTTTTTAGCATTTAACTCTAATGAGGCAAGGCAGTTAAACGGAAAAATCAAGGCTCTTTCCTACAACTGCTATATTTTTCGCGTAATTTATTCTAAATGTCCATGAAACGCTTTCTTGTCATTATTTTAGCTTTGTCGGTTGTCGGCAGTGCGCAAGCGCAGCAAGCCAATACCCTAACTAAAGACAGCCAACCGCAACAGCCGGCTGTAATTTTGCCGCCCGTCATCGTATCTGCCAACACGACGACACCCGCTCCGTCAGCACCGCCCGCGAATGAAACGGCAGAGAAAAACCATTCTTCGCTGGTTAAAGCCGAAGCCGAAGCCGCTATTCCGGCGCGTCCGCTTGCTGCGGCAACCGAAACCTATCGTGTCGGCCCGGGAGATGTCTTGGATGTGCGGTTGCTCAATTTCTCAAGCAAACAATCGTCGCTTTTCACGGTGCAACCGAACGGCACTGTGGAATACCCTTATCTCAGTGAACCGGTGCAGGTTAGCGGTTTGACGGCAGAAGCGATTGCAGCCCGGCTTAATTCCCTCATCAAAGTTTTCGACCAACCGCAAACCGTCGTCAACATCCGCCATTATACCAGTCACGCCATCAACGTCTCAGGTCTCGCCAGCAAACTTGGCCCGCAAGCTTTACAGCGCGAGGCGGTGCCGTTATTCGTCCTTTTGCCTTTGCTGCAACCACTACCCGAAGCCCAACGCGCCGCCATCATTCGTAATGGACAACCTTTGCGCGTGTTAGCGTTGACGCAACCGGAAGAACTCAACTTCTTGCTCGAAGCCGGTGACGAAATAAGTTTTCTGCCCGCCGCGCCGCTTCCGCTTGTCAAAAAAGAATTTTTCTACATTATCGGCACGGTCAACACGCCCGGTCAAAAAGAGTTTCATAACGGCCTGACACTGACACAGGCGATTTTCGCTTCCGGCGGGTTAACCAAAGGCAGGGACGCCAAAATCCGTGTTTTACGCCAAGCCGCAGACGGGCGTTTGACCCCTGCGGAATACAGCCTCAAGCGCATCAGCCAAGGCAAAGACCCCGACCCTGCCTTACAAGCCGGTGACCGTCTCGAAGTCTTCAACAAAGACTAAACGCAACCAAAAATCTTCTTGGAGTTGTATAAAACTGATTCTTTGCTATACTCTCAATGCCTTGCATGAGAGTAAGTTGGGTGGTCGCCTGTCTGCTTTGGCGGATAGGAGGAAAGTCTGAACACCATAGAGCAACGAACCAGTTAACGGCTGGGCGTAAATATTTGGCTGTGACGGGCAAGCCCGTTGCCGGATATTACGACGACAAGTGCAACAGAGAACAGACCAGCCTGGTGCCACTGTGCGCGAGGTGATGGGTGAAACGGCGCGGTAAGAACGCGCCAGCGCGTTTGGTAACAGGCGCGGCTAGGTAAACTCTTCGCGGTGCAAGACCAAATAGGGAGGCGTTTGAGGGCTGCTCGTCTGAAGTTCCTACGGGAACTACGCTCTCCGGGTAGGTCGCTGGAGCCGTTGGGTGACTAACGGCCTAGATGAATGATCGCCACGCCGATTTTTCGGCGTACAAAATTCGGCTTATAGACTTACTCTCGGCAAGCATCTTGCAGAAACACGCACGAAGTAAGTGTGCTATGTTTTACGCCCTTACTTCGTGCGGGCTTCTACAATGTGGGTCAACTTATTTTTGACCTGTTACTAAGATTGTTTATTTTATCAAATACTGGAAGGTGCGCAGTTAATGACGCTTAGAAAGGGAGTATTTATCGGGGCATATGTTCCGCATGAATTAAAAGAATCACTGCAGCGGCGCGCGCGCGGAGAACACCGCACGCTCTCGCAAGAAATCACACGCATTTTGACCGAAGCCGTACACGGACACAACCGTTCACCGGATGGCACTGATCGCCGTAGCCCCGAATCGCCCTTACGGCGACGCGACAGCGACCCTTTACCGCGCCGGCGTCTGGGCGATTTGCCCTATTCTGCCAGTAGCATTGAAGCCGACTAAGGCGGCCCGCTTTTAATCTTTAGCCGCCCAAAATTACTCCTTGCGGTGATTTAACTACGCCGTAACTTGAGTAATTTGGGGCGGCTTTTCTTTTATCGCCTTTTCGTCTGCGCTTTGCTACACTGACGCGGCAATGTTTATCTTCCCGCAACGCAAATTCGTCTCGCTTGCCGTTGGCTTAACGCTCGGCTTAGGGCTAGGTTTTTTCTGCGCTAACACCTTGATTTTCAATGCTTC
>JAYVJN010000269.1:0-5624 GCA_043769325.1 Acidobacteriota bacterium | reverse complement strand
AGCCGCAGCCTTCGCTGACCGATGTGCGGCTGGCTTTTTATCCGTCGGCGACTTATTTCATTATTGGCTTGAGCGGCGAAACGCCGGTTTTGCGCGGGTTTCTCTTGGACGCGGCGGCGCAGACTTGGCAAAGCGTTGAGTATCTGACGCAAGGGGAGTAAGATGGCGCGAACTTGAGTTTAGTGTAATTCGTACAGCCAAAACGGTAGCGAAAGATGGAAAACGAGAAAAAATACGACACTAATCCGCTTGACCCCGAAGCCGCGCAACGGGCCGAAGCCGCCTGGAGCGACGACCCCACACGCGCCTTGCCGCAACGCGAAACCGGCTTTCAAGGCAATTTGAACGAAGACGCGCCGACGCGCCATTTTGCCGGTAACGACGGTTACGCGCCGTATCCGTCCGCTTACACAACGCCGCCGCCTTATCAATACCCGCCGCCTTACGCGCCGCCGCCGGTGAGTCCTTATCAGCCGCCAATGGCCCCGCCCGTGATTTTGCCTTCGATTTCCGGCAAGCCTACCTCGCGCCCCGTGGCGGGCATCAACATAGCGGAAAAATTAGCTCTAATTGCGCCGTATTTGCCTTTTTGGATAGGCGCAGTGGCGGGTTTACTGGAGCTTTTTCTCGTGCCGCGCCAGGAAAAACGGGTTCGTTTTCACGCCGCGCAAGGCTTGGCGATGCACCTGTCAGCGATAATAATTCCCCTGATTTTGAAGTTTGCCATGAAATTCGGCTCCGCGATTGGCGCGTGGACGGGTTTGCTTAGTCTGGCGGCGGCATTGTTCTCCGGCGCTTACTTTATTTACTTCATCGTCTATCTCTGCAAGGTTTGGAAGGGGACGGACGAACCGCTTGAGATACTGGCCCCGGCCACCCAATGGCTTAATGAAAACATCGCCCCGCGCGAGAAGTAGCCAAGTATAGCCATATAGGTCGCTTGCCATGTTGCTGGCCGGGCTTGGTTTGTTGGCGTTGGTTCTGCTATAAACAGTTGCGTTGAAAAACTTCTTGTATGCTCAAGCAAATTCAGCGTAAAATACTTGAAGGCAATTATGTGCCTTCTCTGCATATTCTAAATGATAGTTTGCCCGACGACGATTTTTCGCTGGCCGATGCGCTCAACGTAATTTTAGAAGGCGAACTGACAGATATTTTTGATGATGATGAGCGCGGCCAACGGTACGAGATAACCGGCCCGACATTAGACAATTACGAATATGCCGTTGTTTGCCGGTTTACTTCTAATGGTGAGATAGTTTATTTAATTACTGCTTATGCCCCTTACTAAAGATTCTGTGATTGAGTGCCTTGAGTGTGGAACGATGACAGAATTTCACATCATGCCGGATGGCGTAAAGATTCTTGGGGAACTGGTGAAGGTGGAAAAAATGCCAGTGTATCTTTGCCCGAACTGCGGAGAGCGTTATTACAATGGGCCGTACATCTTAGAATTGGAACGGGCTATGCGCGAGAAAGTCGCCGCCTAGCTTGCGCACTAAACGAAGGGAAGGGCCGGAGAAGTAATCTCCGGCCCTTCCCTTCGTTTAGGCCGGCAGTTCAACGATGAAGCGCGCGCCGTTGGGTTGGTTATTTTCGGCGCGGATGCGTCCGGCGTGTTCGTTAATGATGCGTTGGACAATTGCCAGGCCGAGCCCGGAACCGCGCGCGCGGGTCGAGAAATTGGGTTGAAAGAGGCGCGGCAGATGCGCCGGAGCGATGCCGGGGCCGTTGTCGGAAACTTCCAAGAGCAATAAACCACGCGCCGGATTGTGGCCGGTGGCAACGGTGACGCGGCCCGCGCCGTTGGTGTCGGCGATGGCTTCCAGCGAGTTTTCCAGCAGGTTGACCAATACGCGCCGCATCTGTTCGGCGTCAAGCGGCGCGGCGGGCAACTTGGGCGCGAGTTGCACGTCGAGTTTGACGCCGGCCAAACGACCCTCATAAAGCGCAACCGCCTGTTGCACGATGGCGTTCAAATCTGCCGGTTCCAGTTTGGCGTGCGGCAGACGGGCGAAACGCGAAAATTCATCCACCATTGATTTCAGTCCCGCCACTTCGCGGGTAATCGTCGCCGTGCATTCATCAATAATGAGCGCGACGCGCTCAAGCGCTGAGTGCTGAGTGCTGAGTGCTGAGTTGCCGTTGGCGATTTGCCGAAAGTTTTTGGCGATGCGTTCGGCGGATAGCTGAATCGGCGTGAGCGGGTTTTTGATTTCGTGGGCCAGGCGGCGGGCCACTTCGCTCCAGGCGGCGGCGCGTTGGGCGGCGAGCAAATCGGTCAAATCCTCAATCACTAAGACGACGCCACGCTGCGGCGCGCCATCATTTTTGAGCGCGGTGGCGGCCAGAGCGACGGGGACGGATTCGGTTTCATCGTTCGCGCCGCGCCGCGCCAGCACGGTCTGTTCCGTCGCGCGGCCCATCCGCCGCGCCCGCGCGAGCAATCGTTCAAGCGTGGCTAAGTCGTCGCCGGTCAACAAATCCGTCAGCGTGGCGGCGTCGGCGCGGGCGCGTAACATGGTCTGCGCGGCGGCGTTGAGCGTGGTCACGCGGTTCGCCTCGTCAAACGAAACGACGCCCGCCGAAGATGATTCCAGCACCGTTTCGATATAGACGCGCCGCTCTTCTAAGGCGCGGTTTTTGTCGCCCAATTCGTTGGCGTTGACTTCCAACGCGGCGCGGTTTTCCTCCAGTTGCGCCGTCATTTGGTTAAAGGATTGCGCCAGCAAAGCCACCTCGTCTTCGGCCCGCGCCGTCACGCGGTAACTCAAATTTCCCTGCGCCACTTCTCCCGAAGCCTTAACTAAATCCATGATGGGCGTGGCAATGTTGCGTCCCAAATAGAGGGCAATCCACGACGAAGCAAAGAGCAGTAAGAGCGTCAATAAGGATAACGCCAGCAAACCCAAACGCCGCACTTTGCGTTGCTCTGCCTTGAGTTGGTCAAATTTCGTGGAGGAATTGTCAATCGTGGCGGCGGCGGGATTTTCCACACGCAGCGAAGAGACGGCCAGCAAACTCTGCGCGACGCTTAAAGGCACGACCACCGCGTCAAAACCTTTGCCGTCGGTCAGACGCCAATCCAGGCCGCGAGTCTGCCGCGCCACATCGAGCGTTTGCTGTAAATCATTGTGGGTTATAGCATCCAAGTCTTGCGCCGCTTGCAAAACCTGTGTTTCGCCCGCCGCGTTGAGCAGGGCCAGCGCGGTCAAGCCACCTTGTTGCCGCAGTTTTTCCAGCGTCGCGGCGTCTAAAGCGTTGGCGTTATTGGCGTAACTTGCCGCTAACAGACGGGCTTTCTCTTGCAGGGCTTGGAATTGTTCTTGGCGGGCGTTATCTTGTACCCGTCGCGCGCTTTCAATCGCCTGTTCGGGAATCGCGCTGAACCATTTTTCGAGCGAACGATTGAAGAACAGATAGGAAAACACGGCCATCGCGGTTATCGGCAACAAGCTGACGGCGATAAAGTGCCAAACTAAGCGCGTTTTTAGCTTTGAACCAAGCTCTTGCGCCTGGCGTTCGCGCCGCAGACGAATGAGGCTGCGTAAAAAGATGAACGCAAAGATGATAAAAGCGACGAAAGTGAGCGTGGAAATACTGAACAGCAAGAGCGTTTCCGAAGCCGTATCCACGCGCACGATGTTCCAGACGCCCGACGCCTGTAACACCAACAAAATGCCCAGCAACGCCAACATTAGCCCGCCAATCAACGGCGTGGCGCGTGGGCGCGAGGCAATTTTCGGAGCATTCGGCACGGCGCAGAGTTTAGCACAGGGCTGGGAGCGCGCGCATCTTGCGTGCTGCGTAGGCCGCAACGCGGCAGCAGGCAGCCAGCAGCAGGCAGCCGGCAGTAAGAAGCCGCGTTGCGCTAACACAGGCGCGAACCGCCGCCGCTGTCGCGGTCTGCGCCAATGACTTACCGGCTTGCGTCGCCAGCGGCGGCTAACTGAAAACCAGGTAAATCCGTAGGTAAGGAGCCACGCTTGGCGGCGCGGCGGCACGCAAGATGCGCGCGCTCCCAAAAAAAATTATGTCTCAACCAAATCCTTTCATTAACGAACATAATCGCTTACGCAGCCTTTGGCGGGCGTTAGTTTATTTTGCTTTCGCTTACTTAGCTTTGGGGCTAAGTGTAGTGCTGGTTTACCTGGTGCTTTACGGGACGCTCGGCAAGCCGCGCACGGACGGCTTTCTCGGCGGTTGGGGCGGCTTTGCCTTGCAAGGAACTCTCACTTTCGGCGCGACGCTGTTCATCGGTTGGCTGTGCGGCAAACTGCTGGAAAAGGTGCCGTTGAAGGCTCTTGGCTGGCACGCCCACGGCGGTTGGTGGCGCGATTTGACGCTTGGCACGCTGATTGGCCTGGCGTCGCTTTTGCTGGCGGCGGCGATTGGTTCGGCGGGCGGCGCGAAATGGCAGCTAAACGTGGCCGCCGCGCCCGGCCATATATTGAAAACGCTGGTTTTGTCGAGTCTCGCATTTATCTGGTTCGCGGCGGCGGAGGAGATGGCCTTTCGCGGTTACGCGCTGCAAACCATGACCCGCGCCGGTTACGCCTGGGCCGGTATCTTGTTGACTTCTGTGCCGTTTGCGTTGGCGCACCTGGATAACCCCAACGTCTCTCTGTTTTTTACCTTCACCAATACGACGCTGGCCGGCGTTTGGTTGGGCCTGGCCTATTGGAAAACGCGCAGCCTGTGGTTTCCCCTGGGCGTGCACTGGGCGTGGAATTGGACGATGGGCGCATTGCTGGGCTTGCCCGTGAGCGGCATTACGGAAATCGCGCCCGCGCCGCTCTTGCGCACTGAATTATTCGGCCCCAAGTGGCTCACCGGCGGCACTTACGGACTGGAAGGCGGGCTCGCCTGTACCCTCGCGCTCTTGGTTTCCACGCTCTTTATCTGGCGCACCCGCCTCGTCAAAGCCAGCGACGAAATGGTGGCCTACGATGAAACGATGAATGATGAACGATGAATGATGAAAATCGCCCTAATTCATCATTCATCATTCTGCCTTCATCATTTCTCTGCTAACGCTTTCCCGTGAAGCGGCGTCTTAGTTATCGGAAAGCGGCAATCGTTGAGTTAAAGCGATGGAAATGACAGGAGACTTTTTGCTGATGTTCGGCACAGGCCCGGCGGCGCAAGCGGCGACACGAGTAAAGGCGGAAGACCGCAATGCTGCCGTCGTAGCGCGGGCGCGTTCGGGTGACCGTGAGGCGTTCGGGCAACTTTACGGTCTGTACGGCGCAATGGTGCATGGCGTGTTGCTCTCCCGCGTGCCGCCGGACGACGTGGAAGATTTGCTGCAAGACGTTTTCCTGAGCGCGTTCCGACGGCTCGACACATTGCGTGACGACACTGCCTTCGGTGGTTGGGTTGCCATGATTGCGCGGAATCGGGCGATGGATTTTTTCCGGCAACGTAAGGAAAACACAGAGCTTTCCGAACATTTGCCGCAACACGCCGCGCCCACTGCTGAAGCGAAAGAAGCCTTAGCGATTATCCGCGCGTTGCCGGAAGCCTACCGCGAAACTTTGGTTTTGCGTCTGGTCGAAGGTATGTCCGGCCCCGAAATCGCGGAACGCACGGGCCTGACGCCCGCTTCCGTGCGCGTCAACCTG
>JAYVJN010000268.1:0-11555 GCA_043769325.1 Acidobacteriota bacterium | reverse complement strand
GCAATCAGATTTAACCGGCGCGGATGAACTCCGTTTTCCGGTTCTTCCAAGCCAATTAAGGATGGCCGTTCCTTGACACCTTCTAAAGAGAGTAGCCCTAAAACCCGTAAGGTTCCTTCGGATAAAAGCCTTGCGGGAATTGGCGTATCGCCTTCTTTGATTCGCAACTCGACTTCGCCCAAGTTGTTTACTTCAACCTCTAAACCAGAAATTGACGGAATAATGGTGTGTAGCGATTTTTCGACGGCGCGGAATTGCGGTTCGTGTTGCGCCCGAAGAGTATTGAGATAAGCCGCCAGGTCTTCGCCCATAAGCCCGATGTGGTTGACTTCCTTGACCGGACTGGTAGCGCGCATTCGCTCACGCGGCTCGAAATAAAAAACAAACCAACTTGCCAATTCCTGTTTTAGAGCTACTAAGTGAGGATAATATGGTGGATAGTGCGGTAACGAGAGAATTGTATGGTCAAGGTATCGTTCCAGATAAGTTGGGTGGGCTTGTCCTTCCATCCGCAAATGAAACCGATGTTCCATAAGTTCAAGAAACGGTTTACGCTTATTGCTTACCTCACCGTTGACATTGAGGGCCGCCAAGTATTCGTCGGCTACGCGCAAGAACCCTTTTTTTGGCGAAATTTCAATTTCAACCCGGTAGCGCAGGTATCTCTCGCGGACGTAAGCTGGTGGTTTGGAAGAAAATTCTTCGGGCCGCCGAAAACTTTTCATCTCGCTTATTTGGCTGTTTACCGCCTTTACCGTTTGCGGCGAGAGTTCGACATCAACCTCCAGGCTAAAAGATACGGAGTCTCGTTTGAGTAATCCGGTGATGCCTTCATTGCCAAAAGTGAATGATTCAAGCGGCGTGCCACGATAGGGCGGCTCAAAAGCGTCTTTCAAAGTTCGTGTATTGACTAATCTTGATAAAAGCTGGAGGGCGTCCAGGAAATTACTTTTCCCCACGCTATTAGGGCCAAAGACAATAGTGAGTGGTTGAAGCTTAACCTCAGTGTCTTTTAAGGATTTATAGTTAAGAATGCGAATTCGTTTAAGCATAATTTATTCTCTCTTACTCCCACTCAATCGTGCCGGGCGGTTTGGAGGTTATATCATACACGACGCGGTTGATGCCGCGCACTTCGGAGACGATGCGGTTGGACATCTGGGCGAGGACTTCGTGGGGCAGACGCGCCCAGTCTGCGGTCATGCCGTCCACGCTGGTTACGGCGCGGATGGCGACGGCGCGTTCGTAGGTGCGTTCGTCGCCCATGACGCCGACGCTGGCAATGGGCAGCAAGACCGCAAAGGCTTGCCAGACTTGATGATACTGGCCGGAGCGGTGCAGTTCTTCGATGACGATGGCGTCGGCGCGGCGCAGCAAATCGCACTTTTCTTGCGTGACTTCGCCCAAGATGCGCACGGCCAGGCCGGGGCCGGGGAAGGGATGGCGCATAAGGAGTTCATCGGGGATGCCGAGTTCGCGTCCGATAAGGCGAACTTCGTCCTTGAACAGTTCGCGCAGAGGCTCTATCAGCTTTAATTTCATCTGCGCGGGCAAGCCCCCGACATTGTGATGGCTTTTGATGACCGCCGAGGGGCCATGCACCGAAACCGATTCGATAACGTCGGGGTAGAGCGTGCCTTGCACGAGAAAATCCACGTCGCCGATTTCCTGTGCGGCGGCATCGAACACTTCGATGAAGGTGCGCCCGATGATTTTGCGTTTCTGTTCGGGGTCGGCGACGCCGGCCAAACCGTCCAAAAACTGTTCGCTGGCATCCACGCCGCGCACGTTGAGGCGCAGATGCTGGTTGTAAAGCGCGAGCGTTCCGTCAAATTCGTCGGCGCGTAAAAGCCCGTTGTTCACAAAGATACAGTGTTGCAGTTCACCTATCGCATGATGTACTAAAGTGGCGGCGACGGTGGAATCTACGCCGCCGGATAAACCACACACAACGCGGCTTTGGTCGCCCACTTGTTCACGAATGGCGGCGATTTGTTCTTTGATGAACGCGCCCGGCGTCCAATCGCCGGCCAGTCCGCAAACCTGGAAAAGAAAGTTTTTAATGATGTCCGCGCCGTGTTTGGTGTGGACGACTTCGGGGTGAAACTGCACGCCGTAAATCTGCTGCTCACGGTTTTCGATGGCGTTGACGGCGTTGTCCGTGAGCGCGGTGACGCGAAAGCCCGCCGGCGGCACGGCAACGTGGTCAAAGTGGCTCATCCAAACATCCATTTCGTTGGGTAAACCTTGAAACAAGACGCTTTCCGCATCCGTCACGCGCAAACGGGCAGAACCGTATTCGCGGTTGTCAGCGTTTTCCACTGTGCCGCCGAGTTGCAAAGCGATGGCTTGCAAACCATAGCAAATGCCCAACACCGGACACTCGCGCCGCGCCATCAGTGCAGGGTCGGGCAAGGGCGCGTTGGCCGCGTAAACCGAAGCCGGCCCACCCGACAAAATCAGGCCCGCCGGACGCCGCGCCAGTATCTTTTCCAGTGGCGCGTTGAAGGGCAAAATCTCGCAATAGACGCCCGCAGCGCGCACGCGCCGCGCGATGAGTTGAGTATATTGCGAACCAAAGTCAAGGATGATAACGAGTTGATGTGTGTTCAAGCAAAGCTCCAAAAGAGGTAGGCAAAAGAGTTAATGAGTTAGAAGTATTAGGCGGTGGCGGATTCTGCCAAGAACCCGGCAAAGCAACGCCCGCAAACAGTTTGCAGTATCTCGTCGGGCGCAATCTCAAATTCAACTTCAGATTGCACAGTGTCTTCACGCGGTAGGCCGTATGTTTCAGCACATAACAGACAATAAGTGCTGCCGGCTGTCAACGGATATTCTGGTTTACTTGCAAGGTTGCCAAGAGAGTAAGCCACATTGAAAAAGCGGCTCGGCTTTACGCCTAAAAGCATATTTTCTCGCAGATGTGCACAAATAATGCGGAGTCCAGTCCGTCCATGCTTTTCACAGTTGCATACACCCATAAAACAACTATACACAGTAGTTAAGTTTATTTAACGCAACACAGGTTCAGCTTCTTGACCAGCGTATTGTTTGAGCCATACCGTTAAATCAGCAGCTTTTTGGAAATCCAACAGAGACTCGCCTAAGTTTTCTATTTGTTCGGCAGATAAGAGACGGATACGGGTTTCGGCGTGAGCGTCTAATTCGCCAATGCGTCGCCGTAACTGACGCAAGACAAGGTTAATGTTGCCCTCTTGCCGTCCTTGCCGGACGCCTTGGTTTATCCAACGGTCAATAAAGTTCTCGGTCATGGGTAATTTCCTCTCTTTTGCCACTTCTCTGAGCGCGGCGGCAAAGTCCCGTTCGCTGGCTTTGCTGGTTTGCAGCAGGTAAATCAATGCCGTCCGCACATATTCGCGGTCTTCATTCGTCACCTCGCGCCCCGTGATGTTACGCCGCAACACTTCTGGAAGCAAGCGTTTCAGGCCGCGCCGGAAAATGTGTTTCAACAACAGAAACGATGACGACAGACGCCCCGCGCCCGCCAATTCATCATCCGCGTAACGCGACAGGTCGCACAAGTGGTAACGAAACTCTGGCAGGTACTCCCGCAAAACCGCCAAATCGCCTGTCATCTCAAACAATGACAGGAAGTTATCGGCCACTTTCCAGCGTTGTTTGCCGTGATAAAAAACGACGGGCAAAACCAGCGGCAGCTTTTCCGCGCCGGCTTTTTGCTGCTCGTCCCAGAACCGCACCAGGTAACGCAAAATCTGTAAGGCAACCCAAGCGTCGGGCGCGCTTTTGTGTTCGAGCAGAATGTAAATGTAGGCTTGCCCATTATTTACCAAGCCGACGGAATAGAGCGCGTCGGAGAAATGTTCTTTCAAATCTTCGTCAACAAACGAACCCTTGACCGCTTCCACGCGGTTGGTGTCCAACACCTCGACGATGGGCGGCGGCAAATACAGATGGAAAAACTCTGCCGCCAAACCTGGCGCGGCGAGTGTTTGTTTGAAAAAATGGTCGTGCGGATTGTTGTAACCTTCCTGATTCATGGATTTACGGGCCGGCGGCGCGGTAACGCCAGAAAGCCTCAGCCATTTGCGTAGAAAGAGTTTCCTGCATCGTGAGCGCGGGTGTCAAACCGGTGGTGAATTGTCCTGACCAGAGCAGCGTTTGGCCGTCGCGGTGGATGAGTTTGAGGGTGACGCGCACGGCTGCGTTGTCCCAATCCAACACGCCTTTGAGCGCGGCATATGCGCCCAACGAACGGCACGCGCGGGCCAAATCGGGTGGAATGGTTTCCAGCCCTTCGCGGATTTGCGCCAGGTGCGGTTGTTCGCCCAATTTGTGGCAAAACGTATTGGCCAGGCCTGCCGCGAAATCGTCATAGGGCGTGGGCGCGTGGTGCGAATCAAAGGGCAAGACGGCCAGGCAACGCTTGAGTCGCTGCCAGCGTCGCCAGAGCCAAACACCTAAGGCCGCAAGACTTAACCCCAAAATGCCAAGGGTGACGGAAGGCCGCGCCCGCACGGAAGCCCAGGCCCAACCAATCCAGCCCAGCCAGACTGCCAAGACGACCAACGCTACCACTAACCAGCCTTTCATGAGCCCGCGCAAAATCTTTCCGCCGCCTTCAGCCAGGCCCGCCAGAATGATGTTGCAAGCCTCAGCCAGCGCGTAAAGAATAGAATCCAAGCCTTCCAGCAAATCGCCCAGGCCGGTGCGGAGGTGTAGGCCCGGCCGGTTTTTGATGAATGAACCCGATGGCGGCGGGGCGATAAATTCCTCTGAAACATCCGGCGCGGCTTCGGCGGTGTCGCATTCGGTAATTTCCGCTGTTAAGCGGTAGCCGCGAGTAGAGTGGCCGTTAGTTCCGGCGGGGCGTGTCAAATGTATGTAACGAGGGGCTTTGGCGTTGTCGCCCAGAGCTTTGCGGACGTGTGAGAGTTGCACATCAAGATTGGCGTCTTCAACAATGGAATCGCCCCAGACTTTTTCGCGCAACTCTTCGGCCAAGACTGTTCTTCCGTTGTTTTCCACTAACGCCAGCAGTACGCGAAAGGCTGTCGGCGTGAGGGCCACGCGGCGGCCCGCCCGCGACAACGCGCCGCCGTCGGCGTCCAGCAGAAAATCGTCAAACCGATAAAAAGGCTTCACGGGCATTAAATTGGCCTAAATTTAGTCCACCTTAAAGATTTTAAGCGCACTTTAACTCAAAATGGCAACGCAAGCCAAAAGAAAGTTGGGTTTATTGCAAAGCCCAATCTATCACGAAAGAGAAGAAAGAGGGAAATATGTTCCACAAACTGATTGCTTTTTGTCTCGCGGCATTGCTGCTGCAAATTAGTTTGAGCAGCGCAGCCGCGCAAACCCCGGACACGGAAATCGCCAAGGTCAAAGCCCAACTTGCCAGACGCGGGACGGGCGAAAAGGCAAAAGTGAAAATCGAATTGCGCGACAAGACGAAAGTAAAAGGCTACATCGGGCGGATGGGCGAGGATGATTTCACTATTTTTGACGTTAAAAGCCAAGCGCAAACTACAATTGCTTACCGCGACGTGGCAAAAGTCAAAGGCTGGGGACTGACACGAGGGGTGAAAATTGGCGTCATCGTCGGGGCGGTAGCCGTCGGCGCAATAGTAATAACGGGGATTGTAGTCGCGGTTGGCCTCCGCGATTGTTGTTTCGGCCCCTGAGATACGGTCAGTAACCGCAGTTAATTTACAGCAAATACCGGCGACCAAAGTGGCGCGTCCGGCGCGAGTGTGGCCCCGAAGCCATTATTTAGGTTGAAAAGGAGACGTTATGAAACAGACTACACGCAGAGTTGGATTAAGTCTGGCAGTCGTTTTGCTAACTTTCGGGTTGGCGGCGTGCCGCGTGATTTTCTCGGACAATTTTGACCGCGCCGACGGGCCGGTGGGCAATGGCTGGCAGACCTGGTGGGGCGGCGAGGCGAATCACGCGAACACCAAACTGGTGGGCAACAGACTGCAAACGCAAGGCGCGGCAGGCAGCGGCGGCATTTACCGACAGATGCCGGGGCTGACTTTTCCCGCCTACGTCCAATTTGAGTTTCGCACTTTCAACGCGATAGCGGAATGCGGCCAACAAGTTCCACACAACGACGGCGGCTGGCGTTTCGCGCTCAACGCCAATCCGGGCGGCGCGGTTCCAATCTTTGACACGCCGGCTCAAGTTGAGTTTTACCAAGAGTTTGGCTCCGGCAACATCGTGCGGCGGTACATGACGCCAAGCGGCATGGCGAGCGACATTGCGCCACTGCAAACCGGACAGCGAGATTACCGCTCAAGCGCGTTTGCGCTGATACAAGCCACCGTCGCCGCCGATTTGAGCGCGAGAATTATCATCAGTTATAACGATTCGGCAACCCCGCCGTCGGTAGTGGCGGATTTTGGCCCGGCGACGAATGCCAGCACCTTGCCGCCGGGCGCGACGTTTATTCTTGGCAACCACAATTGCAGCGCGGGGCCGCACATTTTCGACAGCCTGGGCATTGCCGACCAGTTTCGCATCGTGCGCCCAATGAATGTCACGGCCCGCGCCGGCGGCACGGTCAGCGTGCCAATCATTTTGGACGCTCAAGGCGACGAAAACGCCGTCAGTTTAAGTCTCAATTTCAACCCCGCTTTATTGTCGTCGCCGCGTGTGCGGGCCGGGCGCGACTTTAATGGAACGCCCATCGTCAACAGCAACCAAGCCGCGCAAGGGCGTTTGGGTTTGGTCATAGCGAAGCCGACGGGACAAACTTTCCCCGCCGGCGTGCGTGAAATCGCCGTCGTGGAGTTTGATGTGGCCTCCGGCGCAAGCGGAACCGTCAACCTGGAATTTGGCGACCAGCCGGTGTTGCGTGAAGTGGCCGGCGCGAACGCCCAGACTCTGACCACCAATTTTACTTTCGGCACGGTCAACTTCATCAGCGGTTTTGAAGCCGATGTCGCGCCGCGCCCCAACGGTAACGGCAGCCTTTCGGCGCAGGATGTCGTGCAAGAAGGAAGGTTCGTCGCCGGTTTGGACACGCCGGCCCCCGGCAGCGAGTACGCCCGCGCTGATGTCGCGCCGTTGGAAACTTTGGGCGACGGGCGTTTGTCGGCGTCTGACCTGACGCTGGCGGGCCGCTACGCCGCCGGTTTATTACCCCTCGCGCCCGTCGGCGGGCCAACTGTGCCGGCCCCGCCGCAAAGCCTGGTTTTGGCAAAACCCGCCACGCCGACGGCGCGGGGCGTGAGCGTCGGCAACGTCAACGCCGCGCTTGGCGGGACGGTGACTGTGCCGGTTACGCTGACGGCCCAGGGCGACGAAAACGCGCTCGGTTTCAGTCTGAACTTTGACCCGTCCGCGCTCGTCAATCCGCAATTGGCAGCCGCCACCGCCGCCGCCGCGCCGCTTTTCAACACCAGCCAAACGGCGCAAGGACGCTTGGGCGTGTTGTTGGTTCTGCCCGCGGGCCAGACTTTCGCCGCCGGCGCGCATAATTTGGTCAACGTCACCTTTACGGCGCGGGCCAGCACCTCGGTTAGTTTCAGTCAGCAGCCCATCGCCGGCGAAGTGGTGGATGTCAACGCTAATGTTCTGCCCGCCAATTTTACCGCCGGCACAATAACCGTCGGGAACAGGCCGGACGTGGGCTTTCAAGCAACGGCCCTGAGCGTGGACGAAGGCGCGGGCGTCGCCAACATTACCGTCATGCGGGCCGGCAATCTCGCCGTTTCTACGGGCGTAAGTTACGCCACCAACGACGTTTCGCCGCCGGCCCTGTGCAATCAGACCAACGGCGCAGCCTCTTCGCGGTGCGACTACACGACCACCGCCGGCTTGCTCAGTTTCGCGCCTGGCGAGACTGCCAAAACCATCGCCATACCGCTCACGGATGATGCTTATCTCGAAGGCCCTGAGACGTTTAGCGTGGCCCTGAGCAACTTCGACGGAGCCAACATCGTCACCGCAGCCGCGACTTTTACGATAGTTGACAATGACACGGGGCCGCCCCTTGCAAACCCCATTGACGGGGCGCAATTCTTTGCGCGTCAACACTATGCCGATTTTCTAAACCGAGTGCCGGACACCGCCGGATTAGATTATTGGACTAGCCAAATCAACCAATGCGGCGCGGATGCTAACTGCGTCAATCAACGACGTATTGGTGTTTCGGCGGCATTCTTCATCGAATTGGAGTTTCAGGAAACGGGCTTTGTGGTTTATCGGTTGCACCGCGCCGCTTTTGGCGCGCGGCTTGCGCCCGACCAAACCCGCGCCAACGTCACATATCAACAATTCGCGCTTGACCGTTCGCAACTCACCGGCGGCCCAGGTCTTGCCGCCAGCACACAGGCGTTTGCGGGGCGTTTTGTGCAGCGTGCGGCGTTTCTTGCGGTTTACCCTGCCGTGTTGACTAATGATGAGTTCGTCAACCGACTCTTTGACACAGCCAGCCTCAACGGGCCGCAGTTCGACGCGGCCCGACGCGCCGAGATTGACGCCATGAGCAACCAATCGCGCAGCCGCGCCCAAGTGTTGCTCAACCTCATCAACCTAACCGCGTTCAGCCAACGTGAACGCAACCCTGCGTTTGTCTTAATGCAGTATTTCGGCTATTTACGGCGCGACCCCGACCAGGGCGGCTACGATTTTTGGCTGAGTACTTTGCAGCAACAGCCGAATAATTTTAGCGGAATGGTCTGCGCGTTCCTGACTTCGGAGGAATATCAAAAGCGGTTCAGTTCCGTCGTTACGCGCACTAATGCGCAATGCCAGTAGGGGAGAGCGGGAGAAGAGGAGAAAGGGAGAAGGGGAGAGCGTGCTGCTTCTGTTGACTTGCTCATATTAAGCAGGTAAGAGAAAGTTTTCCTTTATAATGCGGAAGCCCGCACGAAGTAAGGGCGCAGCGACACCCTTACTTCGTGCGGGCTTCCGCATTCGGATTAGCCCGCAACATAGTCTTGTCTGCTTAGAGCGGCATAAAGTAAAGCGCGGAGCGTTTCTCCCGTTCCCCCACTCACCCGCTCTGGCACTCAAGGCTTAGGCTTTGGTTTGCCAAGAATGTTAGGGGTCGTCGGGGTTGGGGTCGGGAGCGGTTTTTCGCCTAAGACTTCAACCCGGGCGGTTTTTTCTATTTCGGGGCGCATACGTTCCAACGGGCCGAGCGCGACGGAAGCGGCGGGGACGGCGCGGAACAAGCGAAACGCGGTTTTCTTCAAGTCAGAAGGCGTTAAATTATTCAAGCCGCGCAATTGGTCGGCGAAGGGTGTGAGGCGGTAAGTGTCCGCGTCCAACCATATTTCAGCGACGCTTTCCGGGTCGGCCAGTCTTTTATTTAGCTGAGTAATTAAAGCGTTACGGGCGCGTTGGAGTTCATCCGCGCTAGGGCCGTCGGCGGCGAGTGCTTCCAGCGTGGCGCGGGCCGCGCTCAGGGCTTTGGCGGCGTCTTCGGGGGGCGTTTTGCCACTCATCAAGAAAAAGCCTGGCAGCGTGCGCGCGTCTTGCCGGACATTAAGAAAACCGGCGGGTAAATCGCCGAGAGCCGTTTGCCAGCGGGTTTGCGCGATGGCGGCCAGCAGGGTTAAAGCTAAGTAATCTTTGTCGTTACGCGCCACGCCGCGTAACAGTAAACGCACTTGAGCCTCGCTTGCATCGGCTTGATTGACAAGTAAAACGCGCTCGTCGGGCGTTTCCGGTTGGCGAAAAGTGGAAGGCACAACGGCGTCGCTTTTACGCCAGTTGCCCAACAATTGCCGCGTTATGAGATAGGCGCGGTTGGGGTTGAAATTACCGGCGATGATGAGCGTCGCGTTGTTGGGGTTGAGAAAACGTTCACGCAAGAAAATCAGGTCGTTGCGGTCTAAAGTGGCGGCGTCGGCAGCCACGCCCGCGCTGTTGCGGGCGTAGGGAAACGCGCCAAAGAAACGCTTTAAGGCTGCTTCATCAGCACTAGAGGAAGGCGTCGGCGGCGCGCTTAAAAGTTTCACGCGGGCCGCGCGAAGTGCCAGGATACGTTCGTTTTCGGGCAGCGGGTTGATATTGATAATGGCCGAACGGATGACATTGACGAGCGGTAAAAGCACATCGCCCTCGCCGGTTATGGTGATGTCCAGGGCGTCGTGATTGACCGTGACCAACAATTTGCCGCCATAATCTTTTTCAACGGCTTCACGGGTTGCGGGGTCGTAAAAAAGCACATCAGATAATAAACCCATGGTGCCGGATTTACCGGCTAAATCAAAGGCTGCTCCGCTATGTATCCGTAAGCGTAAGAGGATGTTACCATCATTTGGTCGCGGCCAGAGCACTACCCGTAAGCCGTTGAGCAAAGTTTCACGGCGGGCTTCCGGGAGGCTTTGCGCCGTCGTCAATGTGAGAAATAGTGGACAAAGCAAAAGAAAAACAGCGCAAAGGCTGGCGCGGTGGCGAAAAAATTTAGTGCGGTTTGGCATAAATGTTACGAAAACGGTTGTTAGCGCGTCTTATACTGGAATACTTGAACGCCACGCAGTCAAAATGGTTGGCGTTCGCGGCGTTTAATTTAGAAGCCAGACGAGGGGCCGCAGGTTGCATCTCTACAATGGCAAAAAGATAGTTTAGAGAGCAGATGTTTTCTCGTCAAACCGGCAAACCACAAAGCAAAGGCGCGCATCTCAACAGCCGGCTAGTTGGAAAACCACACCAGGCGTTGGCAGTTTGCCCGCTAAAGTGGTAAATATAAGGCGTACTTAGGCAAAAAGCCTCCCGCATGAGAAGCACCGCGCCGCAAATGATTAACTCTGTTAGGGCCGCAAAAGGCCGGTAGGCTTGCGAGAACCAAAAATGAAAAGATGCACCACTTGTCAAGAGGAAGTAGCAGATAAATTTAGTTTCTGTCCGGTGGACGGCACGCCGTTGAGTCTGTTAGTTGAAACGCCGCCGGTGGTTGAAGTCACGCCGCCGCGCTTGGAAACACAAGAAACCGTCGCCACGCGGCTGGCGGACACATTTGCGGGCCGCCTGGAAGAAGCGACGCCAAATGTTACGACGGCGCAGGTTAGCGCGGTTGAACCTCAATCTGAGACAATCGGGCAACCTATTAATAGCGGTTTTGCCGCCACTAACGAAGCTTTTCACCAGGCCGCTAATAATTCGCCGGAGATTGTCACGGAAAGCATAAAGAAAACGCCGGACAATAGCCAGGCTTTTACTAAACTTGATGGCGAGTTGCATTTAACCATCTTAGAAGACCAAAGTTTGGTCAGCCGTCTGGGTGGCGAAGTGGCGCAAGTGGCGCGTAATTCACAACTTACCTGGCCCGAATTCAAACGTGACCCGTTTGGTTTTACGAAACGCACCTTTACCGGTTATGGCAGCGCGGCCTGGAGTGTGCTGTCGCGTCCGGCGGTGTGGATGGCTTTGTTGACGGCGTTAGCGACGATGGGACTCGCTGCAACCGCGTTATATTTTCTCGATAACAAACTGAGCGGCGGTGACATGAGTCGCAGTTCGGTTATTTTGTTATCCATCGGCGCGTTATTATTGCTCGGAGGGTTGCTGGTTGCCTGGCTCAAACGTGAACGCCCGCAAGCGATAGAAGGCGTGGGTTA
>JAYVJN010000267.1:0-3670 GCA_043769325.1 Acidobacteriota bacterium | reverse complement strand
CCTCCGCGCTGGCTAGTTTATAGTTACGCGGTGTTACTGGCAAACCGGATGTTGTACGCGAATCAAGGGCTGAAATTTAACCGCCAAACCAGATGTGTTGCCGCCATGCTTGTCAATGGCAGCCAGCCCGGTGGGAACACGCCACTGTCCCCTGTCCACTGTCCCTTGTCCACTGGTTTTCTATAAAAATAGTGGACAAGGGATAGTTGACAGGGGATAGTTACACGCGCCGCGTTGTGAGGGTCAAGGGTTTATTGGTTTCAACCCTTGATTCGTATCCTCAATCTACCGGTTTTGCTCCATGTCATCGCCGAGTTTTTCCAGTTCGTGATGTAAAGCTTTGCGTTCCAGCAACAAACGCAAGAACAGCCCGCGCTGCCTGAGCAATACCCAGGTGGCTTTGACCCAGCCCCGCAAATCGGCCCAGCCTTCGACTGTCTTGAGCGCGATGTAGCCCGCCAGAATCGTCGCCGGAAACGCTATCAAACCCGCTTGCCAGCCCCAACGCCAGTAAACCAAACCGCTGACGACCAGCCACGTCACCGGCATCCAAAACATCGCTGAGAGCATTTGCACGGTGGAGACGCTTTCATCAACATCGTGTTTGGAAAACTTGCGCCCGGCCCAAATAGAGATGGCCTGTGCGGGTAAATGAATGACGGCCCCGACCAGTGCGATGGGCGTTAAAACCAGTAAAAGCCACGCTCGGGCCAAGACGTGCCAGAAAATATACCACTTGGAATGCACTGAAACGGAGAGCATTTGTGGGGTTAAGCCTAGCGTTTTCAACTCTTGCTCATAGCCGCGCACGCGGGCGCGTAAACTTTCCGCTTCGTTTGGGGCCTGTGCGCCGTAGTGTTTCAAACCGGCGGCCAGATTGCGCAAGCGGCGAAAACTTTCCGTCAAAGATTCGCTCACATTCAGGGTTTCATAAACCGACGAAAAGAGTTCTTCGGCGTGGCGAATATCTTCCAAATCATCGTGGCTTTCAACATTGAGCGTGACCGCATGAAGCGCGGTTTCGATGCGCTTGGTCAATTCCAGCACGGCATCGCGGGGCGGTTCGCCCTGCTCATTCAAAACTACCGGGGCCACCGCAAATGGTTCGCCGAAACGCAACAAAACCTCGCCGCGCATTTTGGTCAAAGAACTGTAATACAGCCCGACGGGTTGAATCCGTAGCGGTTCGCTTAATTCATGTCCGGTCAATGAAATCGCGCCGAGAGCGATACGCGCCGCGCCGGTTTTAACGGGCAGCATTTTGCTCACCGGCACGGATTGGCCTTCGGGGAAAAGCGCAATGCAACGGCCCTCGCGTAAACGCGCAAAACAGGCGGCGAAGGTTCGTTGATTCTGTGCGCGGTCAGCGTTATCTACTTGGCGGTAAAGCGGTAAAGCGTCAACCGTGCGCAGCAGCAAACCGATGCCCGGCACCTCAAAAAGGGTTGATTTGGCGAGAAAGGAAATCCGGCGCGGCATGGCGCAAAAGACCAAAGCGGGGTCAATGATGCCGTTCGGGTGGTTCATCACGAAAATCACCGGCCCGGTTTGCGGCGCGCGGTCTTCGTCTTGCGTTTCGAGTCGGCGGAAAAAGACGCGCAAGGCAATGCTGAACGAGGCGTGAAAAAAACGGCGTAGAAGCGTGCCCTTTTGCCGCCCAACCATCCGGTAAAGTTGTAAACTACTAAGTTCGGCCATAAAGTCAGCGGAAATTCGCGCTTGCTACGCGCAGCAATTCACAAGTTACGCCCTTTCCTGTTATTCTGCACCCGAAAGAGTACGACAATAACCGCCATTTTAGATTAGTTGCCGAGGAGATACGGATGGCTGAGTCCAAAGAGAAACCGCAAGACCCGCAGCGTCGCCGCTTTTTACAAGGTTTAGGCATCGCCGGCGCGGGCACCGCCCTGGCCGATAGCATTCTGGCGCGAACCGCCACGGAAACCGAACCCGCAGGGGCCGCAAATGCGCCGGTCACAGGGGTTGTACCGTTGAAACTAAACATCAACGGGCAAGTCCGTCCGGTCAGTGTGGAACCACGCACGACGTTACTAAATGCGCTGCGCAACCACCTGGAACCGGCCCTGACCGGCCCGAAATTGGTCTGCGACCAGGGCACTTGCGGTGCTTGCACGGTTTTGCTCGATGGCAAGCCGGTCTATGGCTGTCTGGTCTTGGCGATTGACGCGCAAGGGCGGCAAATTACCACCGTAGAAGGACTTGGCACGCCCGACAAAATGAACGCCGTGCAAGCCGCTTTCGTCGCGCACGACGCCAGTATGTGCGGCTTTTGCACACCTGGTTTCGTCACCACGATTTCTGCCTATTTACAGAAAAATCCCGCAGCCACCGAGTCCGAAATACGCGCAGCCTGTAAGGGCAATTTCTGTCGTTGCGGCACTTACCCGCACGTTTTCCAAGCGGCATTGGCGGTTGCGCAAGGTAAATAGCCGTTTATGAATTGGTCACAAGAGAAATACGCCCGCGCTTATCGTTTCGCGGCGGAGGCGCATCTGGGGCAAAAATATCCCGGCACGGAATTGCCTTATCTGCTGCACATTGGCCTGGTCTGCATGGAAATCCTGGCGGCTTTACAAGTCGAACGCGAATGCGACGGCGATTTGGCCTTGCAGTGCGCCTTGTTGCACGACACTATTGAGGACACGACAGTAGCTTACGAGCAAGTTCGTGACGAATTCGGCGTGGCGGTAGCCGACGGCGTGCTGGCCCTAAGCAAAAACGAAAAGCTGGAAAAGTCCCTGCAAATGAGCGACAGCCTACGCCGCATACTCGAACAGCCGCGTGAAATCGGCATGGTCAAGTTGGCTGACCGCATCACTAATTTGCAACAACCGCCGCGCTATTGGACGGTGGACAAAATCATGCGTTACCGCCAGGAAGCGCAGCAAATTTACGACGCGCTGCATGAAACCAGCCCGTTTCTGGCGCTGCGTTTGGCGCAGAAAATCGCCGATTACCAACGGTTTGTGAGTGAAAAAAAATGAGCGCAAAGGTAAAGCAAACCAAACCCAGAATTCAGTCAGAAGTGAACCATCTGGTAGCCCACTTTCAATTGCAATGGCGCGGGCCTGGCTTTCGGTTACTCACACAATGGGTGCAAACCACTCCCATTCAATTAGATGAGTTGAGTGAAGCCTTTTTACAACGTATTGAACCTTCATTTGAGCCGGAGATAGATTCATGGCTGGAAGAAGAGTTGAAAATGAACTTGCTCGCGCCGATTTTTATCCTCTCGGAGCTTAAAGAACCGGAAAAAATCGGCGTCTTTTACGAGCGTGCAATTGTTGCCGACATGGGCGAGGTAAGAATCAGCGTGGTAGCGGATTGTGTGGTTTCTTCCGTTCTCGGCTGGGCCTTCCCGCAAACGCCTTATTTTTTTCTGCAAGAGTTCAAAAAGACCCAGGGCGACAAGCAAGACCCGCAAGGCCAGATGTTGGCGGCCATGCTCGCGGCGCAGCACCTGAACCAAAACGGCAAGCCGCTCTACGGCGCGTATGTCATCGGGCGCGACTGGTTTTTCACCGTTCTGCAAGGCCGCGACTACGCCCGCAGCGAAGCCTTGCGCCTGACACAACCCACAGAGCTACGCCAGGTTATCGCCACCTTGCGTGAGTTGAAGCAAATTATTCTCAACGACTTAATGGACTAG
>JAYVJN010000266.1:0-8129 GCA_043769325.1 Acidobacteriota bacterium | reverse complement strand
AAAGCTAATCGTCGGGCGCGAGTTCGATTTGCCGCCCAAATTGTTGCTCGTCTCGCAACCGACGCGCGGCGTGGACATCGGCGCGATTGAGTTTATCCATCGCAAACTGGTCGCCCTGCGTGATGCCGGCTGCGCCGTGCTGCTCGTCTCGGCGGAACTGGAAGAAGTTACCGCGCTGGCTGACAGATTGTTAGTCATCAACGAAGGCCGCATCGTGGGCGAAGTTGACCCGAAAACCACAACGCACGGCGAGATCGGCTTGTTAATGACAGGCGGGTAGGAAGAAATGGAACCGCAGATGGACACAGAACTTCGCACAGATGTCAACAGATTGGAAATAAACGAAATAACGCGGCAAATAATTGGTTGTGTTTATGCGGTTGCGAATAAGTTGGGACATGGTTTTTTAGAGAAAGTTTACGAAAATGCGCTGTTCCACGAATTAAGCAAAGCAGGGTTAAGGGTTGAACAGCAGCGTGGGCTGAAGGTTATTTACGACGGCGTTGTGGTTGGCGATTTCTTTGCCGATTTGCTGGTTGAGGGTTGCGTTTTGCTGGAACTGAAAACCGTTCAGTCGCTAAATGAGGCGCATTTCGCGCAATGTCTGAATTATTTGAAAGCCACCAGGTTGCAAATCTGTCTGCTTATCAATTTTGGCAAACCGCGAGTGGAAATCAAACGCATCATCCATGATTTGTAAGAGAAAGATTTAACCACAGATGGACGCAGATAAGACCACAGATAAAACACAGATTAGGAAATCATTTTCAATAGGATGCAAGATTTATCTGTCTTCATCTGTGGTTCTATCAGTGTTTATCTGTGGTTAAAAACCAGGTCAGGTTATGAAATACCTCCGCGAATTAATGTTCCCTCTTTTGGCTGTTCTGGCGGCCTTTGTGGTCGGCGGCATTATTGTTTTGCTGATTGGCGACGACCCCGTACAGACTTATAAGTTGCTGATTGGCAGCGCGTTGTCGTGGCCGGACGGCATCGGCTACACGCTCTTTAACGCCACGCCCTTGATTTTCACAGGGTTGGCGGTGTCGGTGGCTTTTCGCTGCGGTCTGCTCAACATCGGCGCGGAGGGTCAGCTTTATATCGCCGCCTTTGCCACAGCCTGGGTGGGCCTCAAATGCGCGGGGCTGCCGGCGGTTATCCTGATCCCGCTCTGTTGTTTAGCTGCGATAGGCGCGGGCGCGGCGTGGGGCGCGATTCCGGGCGTGTTGAAGGCGCGGTTCGGTTCGCATGAAGTAATCAACACGATTATGTTGAACTTCATCGCGGCGGCCCTAGTCAGTTATTTCACGCAGTATTACTACAAAACGCCGGGCGACCCGATTCTGGAAACCGCGATGATTCCCGCTGCCGCGCGTATCCCGACGCTGGGCCATTTCCTGCCCGGTTTTCCCGAACGCATCCCACTCAATATCTCGTTTTTGTTGGCTTTGCTGGCGTGTGTGGCGGTCTATATCTTTTTGTGGAAAACCAAATGGGGCTATGAGTTACGCGCCGTCGGGCAGAATCCGACGGCGGCGGAGTACGGCGGTATCTCGCCACAAAAGCAAATTATCATTGCGATGGCGATTTCCGGCGGTCTAGCCGGGATGGTCGGCATTAACGAGGTCTTGGGCTATCGCGGGCGTTACTATGACGGATTTTCCGCAAGTTACGGCTTTACCGGCATCGCCGTCGCGCTGTTGGGACGCAATCATCCGGTGGGAGTGCTGATTTCCGCGCTACTCTTTGCGGCCTTGTTGCGCGGCGGCATTTTCGTGGACAGTTTTACCCAATACGTCTCTAAAGACCTGGTGGAAGTGTTGCAAGCATTGGTTATATTGTTCGTGGCTGTGGCGGCGAACCTGTGGCAAAAGAAAGCGGCGTAAGTGAGATACGGCTATGGATGGCATTTTAATAGTTTTGGGAATTTTATTGCCGGCCACGATTCGCGGGGCCACGCCTTTAGTTTTGGCGGCATTGGGCGGGATGTTTTCCGAGCGTTCGGGCGTTATCAACATCGCGCTGGAAGGCATGATGCTGGCGGGCGCGTTTACGGCGGCGGCGGTTACTTTCAAAATGTCGAACCCCTGGTTAGGCTTGGGGGCGGCAATTGTGGCCGGCGTAGCGTTAGCGGCGGTTTACGCGCTGGCGTGTATTCAATTTCGCGCTGACCAGGTCGTTACCGGCGTGGCGATAAATATCCTGATGATTGGCGTGCCGGCGTTATTGAGCGGCGCGTTGTTTTTCTCGTCCGGTTCGACGCCGAATATTGATAAGTCGTTGCAAATGCCTTACTTCCCGATATTCCTCGCGGCTCTGTTTGTCTTTCTCAGTTGGTATATTCTTTACAAAACGCCTTTTGGCCTGCGTCTGCGGGCCGTCGGGGAAAACCCTGAAGCGGCAGACGCGGCGGGCGTGAGCGTGACGCGGATGCGTTACGCGGGGGTGCTGCTATCGGGTGCTTTGGCGGCTATCGGCGGCGCGTATTTGTCCATCGGGCAATCCTCGCTCTTTACCCGCAACATGACGGCGGGACGCGGCTTCATCGCTTTAGCGGCTTTGATTTTTGGTAAATGGCGGCCCGTGCAGACCATGTTGGCGTGCCTTTTGTTTGGCTTCACCGACGCGCTTTCCATCGTTCTGCAAGGGCGTAAACCATTCGGCGTGGAAATTCCCGTGCAGTTTATCCACGTCATTCCCTACCTCGTCACGATAATTGCTCTGGCCGGTTTCATCGGCCACTCGCGCGCCCCCAAAGCCCTGGGGCAGCCTTATTTGAAAGAACGATAACTAACAGGAACATGGCAAATGGGCTTACCTCAACTACAAACGGACAGGCCGCGTCTTTATATGGTTGAAGAGTATTTGGCAATTAACCGTAGAGCGGAAGAGCGGCTTGTCTTTATTGATGGCGAAATTTTCACGATGAGGAGCGAAGCGAGGCGCACAGCGATATTTGCATCAACCTGGTAGGCATTTTACATCAGCAGTTGCGTACAACCACTTGCCATTTAAGGTCGAAAGGAACAAATGTACGCAGCAGCCATGCTACCGAGCCCAAGTATGGCACGACGAAAGGTTTTTTTACTTACCCTGACGTTTTGGCTGTTTGTGGTGAGCGCCAATACCTGGACGAATACAAAGATGTTCTGCTTAACCCTAAAATTATCGTTGAGGTTATTTCTGAGAAAACAGAAAAGTTTGACCGGTTGAAAATGTCCGATATTTATGACCGCGTAGAGTTTCCACCGGAACCGGATTAACCGCAATCCCCTTTTATCTAACAGCTTATAGCGGTTTCTTGTTAAAGAGTAGGCACTAAAGTTCTGAGTTCAAACTTTAGTTTGCCTTTGGTCGCAGTCACAAACTGAAGTTTGAACTCAGAACCTAAGGCACATCTTCTAACTATAAACTGTTATGACTCTTGCAACACAGTATGAACGGGCGGTGCAAGCCGCCGATTTTATCCGTAGCCGAGCGCAAGAATTGCCGCGTGTGGCGTTGATTTTGGGCAGCGGGCTGGGCGCGTTTGCCGATGAATTGGATGAAGCCGTCGCCATTCCCTACGAAGACATTCCTTGCTTTCCGGTTTCGACGGTGGAAGGCCACGCGGGGCGTCTGGTTTTGGGTAAAGTGAATGGTGTGCCGGTGGCGGCAATGCAGGGGCGTTTTCACTATTACGAAGGCTATTCGCTCGACGAAGTGACGCTGCCGATGCGCGTCTTTCACCTCTTGGGCGTGAAATCCGCCATTATCACCAACGCGGCGGGCGGACTTAATTCGGGGTATATGCCGGGGACGCTGATGGTCATCTCCGACCACCTGAACCCGACGGGACTCTCGCCTTTGCGCGGGGCCAACGACGTGCGTTTCGGAGCGCGTTTTCCCGATATGACGGAAGTTTACAGCCGTTCTTACCAGGAAATCGCCATCGCCGCCGCCGGAAAAATCGGCCTCGATTTGCGGCGCGGGATTTACTGTCTGTTGCCCGGCCCGCATTATGAAACGCCGGCTGAAATCCGTATGTACCGCAGTCTGGGCGCGGATGCTGTTGGCATGAGCACCGTGCCAGAAGCCATCGTAGCGCGGCATATGGGCATCAACATTTTGGGCATTTCGTGTATCACCAACCTGGCCGCCGGGATGCTTGACCAACCCATCAACCATGAGGAAGTGATGGAAATGGGCGCGCGGGTGGGCGAGAAATTCAAAGAGCTTTTACGCCGCGTCATACCAGAGCTATAATGTGCCGCGAAATTAGAGGTAAGAAGCAATGTTAGACATAGTTACAGAAGATAGCGCGACGGAAGAAGTCCTTAACACAGAGGAAGATATGCCCACCCTTAATCATAGCAATCTGTGTGCCGACATCATGGAACAAATCTGGGAAATCCGCACCTTCAAGCCTTTGCCGGAATTAACGCTGGACATCGGTAACGGCATCACGCCGGACATTTCCGTCTATCTGCGCGAGCGCATGAAGCCGGATTACTGGCACGACGTGGTGAGGTATTCCGAGATGCCGCTCTTAGCGATTGAGGTCGTTTCGCCCAGTCAGGGCGTGCAAGGATTGGTGGAGAAAGCCGAGACGTTGCTGGCACACGGCGTTAAGGCCGTATGGGTGGTTGAACCCGTGACTAAATCCATCGTCGTCGTTACCCCCGACGGCAAAAAGGCTCGGCAAAATCAGGTGGTGGAAAGCGAAGGCATCAGAGTTGATTTTCGCCTGATTTTCGGCGAAAGCTAAAACCGTAAGATTAACAAAAACATGGTTATAGGAATTTGTGGCGGCACTGGTTCTGGCAAAACTACTGTCGCCAATAAAATTTTAGAGGCGGTCAACAAGCAGGACGTGATTTTCTTGCAGCAGGATTCGTATTACCGCGACCTCAAGGATATGCCTTTGGATACGCGGAGCATGGCTAATTTCGACCACCCGGACGCGCTGGACAACGATTTAATGGTGGCGCACGTTCGTAAATTGAAGGCGGGCCAGGCCGTCGAACTGCCGGTTTACGATTTTCGCACCCACTCGCGCCGGACGGAAACCGCCTACACCGAACCCAAGCCGATTATCATCGTCGAAGGCATTTTGGTCTTTGCCGATGCGCGCCTGTTGGCCGAGATGGACGTGAAAGTCTTTGTGGATACGCCCGACGACATACGTTTTATCCGTCGCTTGCGGCGCGACATCGCTGA
This sequence comes from Acidobacteriota bacterium, assembly GCA_043769325.1. Taxonomy (GTDB): domain Bacteria; phylum Acidobacteriota; class Blastocatellia; order Pyrinomonadales; family Pyrinomonadaceae; genus JAYVJN01. The sequence continues at coordinate 2,930 of JAYVJN010000266.1, read as the reverse complement.
ACGCGGGCGCACCGCCGAATCGGTCATGGAACAGTACGAAATGACCGTGCGGCCCATGCACATACAGTTCGTCGAACCCTCGAAACGCCATGCCGATTTGATAATTCCTGAAGGCGGCAGCAACCTCGTCGGCATAGATTTAATCAGCGGCAAAATACGCGAGCGGCTGGCCCGCGAAACCAAAAAGCGGGAGAAAACAGCGTGACAAATGCGGAATGCGGAATGCGGAATGCGGATTTACCGGAGAACTCCGACGCCGCGCTGATAGAAATCGCCAAACAAGCGCGGGAGCACGCCTTCGCGCCCTACTCGCGCTTTCGCGTGGGCGCGGCGTTGGAAGCCGCCGACGGGCGCATCTTCACGGGCTGCAACGTGGAAAGCGCGAGCTACGGCATGACGGTCTGCGCCGAGCGCGTGGCGATTTGGAAAGCGATTTCCGTCGGCGTGCGCGACTTCGGGGGGCGCATAGCCGTCGTCGTGGACACCGAACATCTGACGCCGCCCTGCGGCACTTGCCGCCAAATCATCTGGGAGTTCTGCCCCGACGTGACCGTCATCCTCGCCAACCTGCACGGCGACGCCCAAAGCTACCACATCCGCGAACTCATCCCCCACGCCTTCGACTCCAAATTCCTCGCCGAAAACGCCGAAGCGCGGCTCGCCGGCGAAGCGTAAGCAGAGGCGTATAAGTGCAGTATCCTTGCCGATGAACGCGCGTTAATGGTTTAGTTGTCATATTTATCAAGAATAGCTAAACTGTCTCAACTGACTCTGGTTGGCGTGGTCGGGCGTTTTATGGGCGCGGGCCGCTACTTGATTATCACCGTCTATGAGGTCACTTAATTGAGGTAAAAACTATGTACGGGTATCAATGCGAGTATTGTGCGGGAACGGTGCGGCCAAAGAAAATTGCCCACGAAGCGTTCAAGCATAAAAACGGCTTTGTCATTTTAGAGAATGTGACAGTGGGCGTTTGTGATGTGTGTGGCAACCTTTATTACAGCGCGGACATTATTCATACGGTTCACCAAATCGCCGCCGGTCAGAAAACGCCGGAGCGCACAGCCCTGATTCCCGTCGCTCATCTGGCGTAGCGGCGAGCCGCAAAACAAAACTTTGACGGAGAATGTCGCAACGGCGTATAAGATAGCGTAAGGTTTGCTTTGCCAGCAATTCATCCAGGTTTGTCTGGTAAATCTGGATGAGTTTCATCTGTTGAATGCAAAGCTCGGCGACATAATCGCACAGTAGATAGCACCGATATGGAATGGAAAGCAGAAAATACTCTATCTCTAATCGCTTTGGCCGGAGGGCTAATTGCCTTCCTGATTAGTTTGTGGCAATACCGAAAGGCTCAACTCTGGAAACGCGCCGAGTGGATTGCTCAAGAAATGAAAGCATTCTTCAATGACCCAATGGTACAGAACACGCTTATTATGGTGGATTGGGGAAAACGGCGTGTGCAACTGTTTCCTCAACATGAAAAGTATGCTGAACGATTTGTAGTCGTAACTGACGATGACATCAAAATGGCTTTGATGCCTCATGAGGAAAGGCAGGGTTTTACAGAATCAGAGGCTGCGATACGCGATTGCTTTGATAAGTTCCTTGATGGATTGGAGCGGTACTCAAGTTATGTGGCTACTGAGTTGGTTGAGATAAAGGATTTGGCTCCGTATTTATCATATTGGTGTTACCACATAACGCAGGCCAAACCTGAAGATGCAACTGTAAAGCGACTTGTCCAACTGAAAGCATATATGGCAAGGTATGGTTTCAATGGGGCATCCAACCTTATCAAAAAGATTGCACCAATGTATCGCATTTGAACATGGCATTAGATCTTTTCCAAAACCAAAGTTGATGCGGTTCAGAGCGAAACGCCGCGCTTTTTTGCACAACATTCGTAAATGCTTTAGTCTGTTGGTTATGAAAAATCAGTTGATTCAAATGACTTTTGAAGTTGATTTGGAAACGGGCGAAAGGCTTGAACTGCCGAAGAATTTGCTGGAAAATTTGGGCGCGGGCAAGTGGCTAATTACCATTCAACCGAAAAATTCCCAAGCGGTAAGAAATCACGCCGCGTTTTTGCAGAGTTACGCCGAAACGGACGAAGGGCTTTATGACGACTATCCAAGCCGGTGACTTTTGGGTGGCGGAGATTCCCTTCACCAGTGGCGCGGCGGCGAAAAAACGGCCTGTTTTAATACTTTGGATAGACGGCAACGATGTCGTCGTCGCGGCGGTTACTTCCGCCACACCGAGAACGCTAACCGATGTCGCCATTGCCGATTGGCGGGCCGGTGGTTTGCGCGTTGCTTCAACGGTTCGTTTATCACGGCTTGATTGTTTGGAAAACTCTCTGTTGCTTGCCAAAATCGGCCATTTGTCTGACCCGGACGCCAAGAAAATAAGGGAAGTTTGGAAACTTCACATCAAACCTCAGTTTTAACTGCCCTCAATAATGCGCTGCCTGACAAGCCTGGGAAAAGACGGCTATATTGACTCCTGAAAAACGGCTATGGAAGATAGTTCAACCCGTTCTTGGGAACAACTCGCGGAAGAATGGGCGGCGCAGGCCCCGTTTAATGATTACCGCAATATTTTTCTGATGCCGCAGACCTTCGCTTTGTTGGGCGAGGTGGCGGGCCGGAGGGTCTTGGATGTGGGTTGCGGCGAGGGCGGTTACACGCGGTTGCTGGCGCGTCAAGGGGCGCAAGTTGTCGGCATAGACGGCAGCCCCACGCTGATTGAGTTTGCCCGCCAACGCGCCGCTCAAGAACAAGTTGTGGTTGTCCATGAAACGCGCAACGCCAATGCTTTGGACGGCCTGGCGGATGAGAGTTTTGACCTGGTGCTGGCGGCCATGAGTTTGATGGACGTGGAAGATTACGTTGGGGCCGTCGGGGAAATCAGCCGTGTTTTGCGGC